>DASUTC010000231.1 GCA_036374795.1 Herpetosiphonaceae bacterium | reverse complement strand
GAGCATACAGCCCAGTACGAGAGTATGGCAACCTGCTGCACTGAGCGTACACTTCCTGGAAGGATCTCGTCGCCCCTCTGTCTGAGGCCAGGAGATCCATGATCTGCGTTGCAGAGCAGCCAACCGCATGTTCACGAACATCATCAGCGAGGTCATCATGGGTGATTGGGACGATTGGAGTGAACACGACGAGACGGTCAACCGATTCGTGGACAGCGATCCGGATCGGAGAAGTCTCATGTGCTATATCGACAGCGAGGACATCGACGAGAGCGACATCGAGGAGGAAGTGTGGAGTTGGCATCCCGGTCACCGCGTGCGGGGATGGCTCACGCGTATCCATACAGAGTTCCAGATTGGCTCTGACCTTTTCTTGGCGCGCCAGATCACGGTACCAGAAGCAGGTGAGGAAGATACGACGCTCGCTAACCATGGTGATCACCGAGTCATTGGACGGGTGATCTATCAGGTCGTCCAGCGCGAAGAAGATGCACGCTTCGAGGTGATCATCATGTCTCGCGCTGATATCGCGCGTTTGAACGCTGCATCCCGTCAGCTGAATGGTCAGGTTACCAGTATGAAAGAAGGCTATTTTGTTGGGATGATCGATGCGCTGGTGTCATTCATGCACGAGCATGCAGACATGCCCACATTTGTGTTCTCGCGGCAGATCTAGCGGCGAAAGATCGAGCATCCGACGCTGAGCTTTTGTAATAGGCCATTAGTTTTTTGCTACGCAACTTTTATAATAGCTGGTGCGTTGATATGGGCGTCGTTGTCCTCGTCGCGTACCTAATGTTCATCACCGCACTGATAGCTGTAACACACGAAATTCATGCTGTATTGTCGCTGAGGTCGGCTCGACCTTGAGAAAGTAGATTGCATGGCTGGTCCGCTCATTTCGTCGTCAGCCAACGCTGCACAACGCACTGCTATTACCACTACGGAAGGCCCCTTGCTGATTATTGCCGGTCCTGGTTCGGGCAAAACGTTCACGCTGGTCGAGCGCATCGTCTTTCTGATCACAGAGAAACAGATTGCGCCCGAACAGCTGATGGTGGTGACGTTTACCGACAAGGCCGCGCAGGAATTGACCACCCGTATCTCAAACCGACTCATGGAGATTGGGGTGCAACTCAACCTCAATGAGATGTACCTGGGCACATTCCACGCGATCTGTTTGCGCTGGCTGCAGGAGTTCCGCGAGTTGACGCGGTTGAAGCGCAGCTTTGTGATGATGGATCAGTTCGACCAGCAGTATTTTATTTACCAGCGGCTGAGTGCATATAACGATGTACCGGGCATCGAGTTGATCGCCGGTGATGCGCAAAAGGTGGGTCCATGGCACCGCACCGAGAGCTTGCTGCGATGGGTGAATGTGGTGAGCGAAGAAGCACTCGACCTGGACATCCTATACGCAGCGCCAGATCCAGAGATACGGGCACTGGGGGAGTGCGCTCGGCTGTACCGAGCGCAGCTGGAGGAAGCAAACGCGCTTGATTTTTCGACGATTCAGTTCGAGGCGCTGCAACTCTTGCGGCACTATCCCGAGGCGCGCGACGCCCTGCGCTCGCGGATTGCCTACTACATGGTGGATGAGTACCAGGACACAAACGCGATTCAAGAGCAGATTTTGCTCGAACTGGCCTCAGGTGAACGACCGAATCTGTGCGTGGTGGGCGACGACGATCAGGGTTTATACCGCTTTCGGGGCGCGACCATCCGCAACATTCTGCAGTTCAAGGACAAGTTCCCGGCGGGCGTGTGCCGGCAGGTTGCGCTCGAAGTCAACTACCGCTCACATCAGGACATCATCACGTTTTATAACAAATGGATGAGTGATCAGGATTGGAGCGCAGACGGCCAGGCGTTCCGATATGATAAGACGATCGTGCCACGGGAGGCTGCATTTCCAGCGGTGCCGGTTGTGATGAAGGTGCCCGCCTCGACGAGCGCTGCATGGGAGCGCGAGGTTTTGGCATTTCTGCACGCACTCCGTGATGGCGGAACGCTGTCTGACTGGAACCAAGTCGCATTTTTGTTCCGCTCCGTCAAGAATGACCAGGTGCGCTCGCTTGCAGCATACCTTGAGCGAAACGAGATACCGGTGTACTCCCCACGCGCGAATCAGTTCTTCGATCGGGAAGAAGTGCGGCTGATGATCGGGGCGCTGATCTTCTTGTTTCCTCAGTTTGCCCAGGTGCGGAAGTGGAAGTCCGACGCTGAGCTGCTGATCTGGAAGTACTACGATGAGGAATGTTTTCGGGCATTTGCGATCGAGTTGCGAAAACCGGAGCATGCGAACCTGCTGCAATGGGCGCGCCGGCGCGCGGATCAACATCGAACGCTGACGCAAAACGCCGATTATGCGTTCTCGGGGTTGTTCTACGAGCTGCTGCGCTTTCCCCTATTCAGTCGCTACCTGGATGATAGCTTGTTACAAAGGGGACTCCTCGATAGCCGGCCAATGCGGAATTTGGGCCTGTTTTCGCAGATGTTGAATAAGTTCGAGTATCTGCATCATATCAGCGTGTTGACCCCGGAATTCCTCGACAAAAACCTGCGTGATCTGTTCAATCAGTTTCTGCGGTTCCTCGAAGAGGGTGGCATTAACGAATACGAGGACGAGGCGGAGTATGCGCCGAGCGGTCACGTCTCGTTCTTGACGATCCACCAGGCCAAGGGGTTAGAGTTCCCGGTGGTGGTCGTTGGCTCACTGAATGCCGTGCCACGCAAGCAGCATACGGCGCTGGAAGAAAAGCTGGAACAAGGGTATTTGTCCCGACCAGCCTATGAGCCCCTGGCACAGACCAAGTTTTATGATTTTCGCCGGTTGTTTTACACCGCATTTTCACGTGCTCAGAACATGCTTGTACTGACCGCGCAGGAGAAGAAAGGTCAGGGTCGGACACCCTCGAAGTATTTTGATGCCTACTATGATGATCTGCCAGCGTGGCGTGACCCAGCGGTGGATGTGGCTGCTGTTCCTCTGGAACATGTCAAACGGACCAAGCTCAAGCGCGAGTATTCGTTTACGTCGCATCTGACCGTGTTCGAGAATTGTGCTGAGCAGTATCGCTTCTTTCAGGAGTTGGCGTTTGCTCCGGTGCGGAAGAGTCCGATCCTGTTCGGTACGTTGGTCCACCAGACGATTGAGGACATTCATAAGACCGTGCTGCGAGGTCGGGAACAACAGCTTTCTGTAGCCCAGATTGAAACATGGTTCGATACGAACTACGCGTTTTTGACCAAGCGCGAGCGCGTGTATCTATCGCCGATTGTGCGCGGGTTAGCTCTAGAACATGTGCTTCGCTATTACCGGCGCTACGAGGGTGACTGGTCACATTTGCGCGAGGCAGAGGTTGATGTTTCGCTGGTAAAGGACGCATACATTCTGACGGGTAAGGTCGATCTGGTCGTTGGCGAGAACAACACGGTTGAAGTGGTAGACTTCAAGTCCGAGCGCAAGCTGGATGTAAATGATCCGAAAGACCGCGACCGGCTCAACCAGTACCGACGCCAGCTTGAAGTGTATGCGCATATTATCGAGCAGCGGATGGGAATGTCGGTAAGTAAGACCCATCTCTACTATACTGGCGAGGAAGGCGGCAACCCATACATTACGTTCTTGAAGGACAACCGCTCGATCGAGCATACGATTGAGACGTTTGACGGGGTGGTGCAGCGGATTGAGGCTCAGGACTTTGCTATCGCCGAGCGGCCAATCAAGCGCTGTGCGTCGTGTGACATGCGACATTATTGTGATATGAAGGATTGGAAGTTCAGGAGCTGATGATGAGCAACCAACTACGACAACCAGGCGTGGGACAGCAGGACACAGAGCAACTCGACCGTGTAGAGGAATACAAATTTGAGCCTATTAAGGGCTATCCCATGCTCCACTGGCATGGAAAGCGACCCTTCACATCAACGCAGTACTATCCGGCACAGCACAAAGAAACGTATGGCCCGGAAGTACAAGGATGGCGCAATAAAATCTACTGGGGTGACAATTTACAGGTAATGAGTCATTTGCTGAAAGAGTTTCGTGGGAAGGTGAAGTTAGTATATATTGACCCTCCCTTTGATAGCAAAGCAGACTACAAGCTTATAGTTCGTGCTCGGGGGCAAACTGCGACTAATGATCAAAGTGCATTTGAAGAAAAGCAATACACAGATATTTGGACAAATGATGAGTATCTTCAGTTCATGTATCAAAGGATTATTTTACTCCGAGAGCTGTTAGCAGATGATGGTTCTGTGTATGTTCATTGCGATTGGCACAAATCACACTACCTACGTCTCATGCTTGACGAGATATTTGGATCGGATTATTTCCGAAACGAGATTATATGGAAGAGAAAAGGCGGAAGCTCTAATCCATCGAATCAGTTTGATATTGCAACTGACACTATACTTTTGTATGTCAAAAGTAAATCTGCGGAGTTTAACGCCGTGTATTCTCGGGATACTTTAGAAGCTAAAGAGTATATCGAGGAGAGATTTACGAACTACGATGACAATGGTAGAAGATATATGAAGTCTCCTATCGTGAGTCCTAATTATCGTGAAAATCTCATTTATGAATATAAAGGTTACTCACCCCCACCAAATGGATGGTCAATCTCAAAAGAACTAATGGAGAGATGGGACCGGGAAGGGAAATTGTATTTTCCTGAACGAGGTGAGAGAATTTATAGAAAAATCTATCTTGACGAATATCCTGGCCAGCCAGTCTCTAATCTATGGGCAGATATTTTTGTGATCAATCCAATGGCAAAAGAAAGAGTTGGATATCCGACACAAAAACCTGAGGCATTGTTGGCAAGAATAATAAAAATATCTTCCAAGCCTGGTGATATTGTCTTCGACTGTTTTATGGGTAGCGGCACGACGCAGGCTGTTGCCATGAAGCTGGGTCGCCGCTTCATCGGCGCAGATATTAATCTTGGGGCAGTCCAGATCACAACAAAACGACTTGTCACCGTGAGTAAAGTATTGAGTACCACTCAAACTATTCCCGCTGACAATCTTAGACTTAATTTTGACGAGAACGATGAGGGAGTGGTGCCTAGTGAGGCAACGACCTTGTACACCGGCTTTGATGTGTACAACGTTAACCACTATGATGTTTTCCGTAACCCGGTCGAAGCAAAAGATCTTTTATTGCAGGCACTTGAAGTGAATCGCTTGCAGGCTGGTAATATCTTCGATGGTGAGAAAGATGGGCGACTAGTGAAGGTGCTACCAGTCAATCGCATTGCGACACGACAGGACCTGAACGAACTTATTACCGGCTTTGACTACCGCGCGTTTGATCGACGGCGTGCTGAAAATCCGAACAAGCCGGTGGAAAAGGTTATGCTCGTGTGTATGGGGCATGAGCCTGGCTTGGCAGCACATCTCAAGCAGGAAGTTAGCCCATACGTCTTGGATGTGGAGGTCGTAGATATTCTGCGAGATAAGCAGGAAATCCAGTTCAAGCGCGACTCGCAAGCGCGAATCACCATCCAAGGTGGGTATCTGGTCATTGAGCGATTCTATCCCATGAACCTGCTCGCTAAATTAAGCGTACAAGCTGAAACTGTGGGTGACTGGCGTGAACTGGTTGAGTCAGTAATGATCGACTGGAACTACGATGGTGCCGTGCTGCAACCAGCGGTCGTGGATATTCCACCGGAGAATAGGATGGTAGCCGGGCGCTACGCCATTCCTGAAGATGCCGGCACAATTCGGGTGAAAATCACCGATTTGCTTTCTGAGTCGCTGGAGCAAGAGGTACGCTATGGCTAAGGGACCTCGAAGTACGTCACTCGACTTTGCGTTCTTCACTTATCTGCGTGACTTCTACCAGCAGAATCGCGGGCGCATCCGGCAGAACTATCGTGAGCTGACAAGAAAATACCTCGATCACAATGATCCAACGAATGCAAAGGCGTACCTACGCCAGCCACAGTTCGAGGCGCTAGAAATGTATGTGTTCCTCAAAGAGTTCTTGGATAACAAACCTGTGCACACCATTTTCAAGGAGTGGTCGGAGCGAACGGGGCGATTCGAAGAGCGCAGCCAGACAGCGATCGACTACGCCGGTCAGACAAGCTTCCTGGAGCAATTCACGACCGAAGACTATGAGGGTGTGTTCAAGCATATGCGCTCGTTTGCACGGTCATATCCGAACTACATCTTCGCGCTCACTATGGGGACAGGCAAAACAATCTTGATGGCGACGTGTATTTTCTACGAGTTTCTGCTCGCCAACAAGTTCCCCAAAGATGGGAAGTACTGCCATAACGCATTGGTATTTGCACCAGACAGGACGGTGCTTGAGGCACTGCGCGAGATTCAGACGTTCGATAAGGCGCTGGTCGTGCCGCCTGAATATGTGAACTGGTTGGATGCACATATCCGCTTCCACTTCCTAGATGAAGCAGGTATGACGCTTAATGTGCTCGACCGCTCGCGGTTCAACCTCATCATCTCGAACACGCAGAAGATTATTCTGAAAAAGCAGCACCAGGAAAAATCGCCGCTGGAAAAGCTGATGGGCAGCGGTAGGCCAACCTATGACAACGGCTCGGTGTATGAGGAATTTGCCGACCTGTACGATAGCGCGCCCGAGGATGAGCAGGAGCTTTCGACCAACCAACGATTTGAGAAGTTGCAGCGACTGGGGCAACTTGGAATTTATGTTGACGAAGCACACCACGCATTCGGGAGCGCATTAGCTCAGGATATGGGCCTTAAACAGTCGAAGACGAGCCTTCGGTTGACGATCGATGAATTGGCCAGGAAATTGCAGCAGGCGAAGACACATGTAGTAGCGTGCTACAACTTTACGGGTACCCCCTATGTAGAAGACCAGATTTTGCCGGAGGTGGTGTATGCTTATGGATTGCAAGAGGCGATCGATAAGGGCTTTTTGAAAAAGGTGCGGACGCACGGTTACACCAATCCGAAGACCGCAGAGTTCGTCAGTATCGCAATCGATCATTTTGTGCAGCATGTTGCGCTAGAGGAGCGGCACGAGGGCCTCTTGCCAAAGATAGCGTTTTTTGCGGCTACGATCGACGAGGTGGAAAAGGAGCTGCGGCCAGCCGTGGAAGCAGCGCTCGTGCGGCATGGCATTTCCACAGACAAGATCTTGGTGAACGTTGGTGATGCCAAGCTGACGTCGAACGAGGATATTCGCGAGTTCAACCGACTTGACACCCCCGGCTCGAACAAGCAGTTTATTTTGCTCGTGAACAAGGGGCGAGAGGGCTGGAACTGCCGATCCCTCTTTGCCGTAGCGCTGTACAGAAAACCGAAATCGCGGATTTTCGTGCTGCAAGCATCAATGCGCTGCTTGCGCTCAATCGGCGGTGTGCAGCACACGGGGCATGTGTATCTCAGCACTGAGAACATGAATATCCTCCAAGATGAGCTACAAGAGAACTTCCGCGTATCGATCGCCGACCTGGAGCAGAGCGGTCAGACGAGTGAAGTAGTACGCATGCGAGTGAAGCTGCCGATTGAGAAAGTGGTACTCAAACGCGTGCGGCATCTGTTCCAGATGCGTGAGAAGACACCAACACCGGGCTTTAGCCTGGAGCTAGAAAAAGCACCGAGGGACCAGTACCGACTGCTACACACCGAGTATGATGGACTCCTCGCGACGAGCCGTCCTATCAAGCATGAGGATATTTCATATCAGCGAGACCAGCGCGTATATAGTGAACTCATGCTGGTGGCTGAGGTTGCACGCTACCTGAACGTGCCGTGCTTGGAGGTTGAGGATCTGATTACGCAGTCAGCAGAAGGAGTCACTGGCGTGTTGGCTGCGGTGAACGAGTTTAACGAACTGCTGTACGATTGGATCATTCCACGGCTGTTTAAGGAACGGTTTCAGATCGATGCGTTCACGAACAAGGAAGAGTATCAAGTTGATCTCGTAAAAATGCCACCGGACGGCTTCTACGAAATGCGTGCCAAGCCGGAGATGGTGGTGCGGGAACCTGATGCTGGACACTACGCTGAGAAAAGCTTTCACTTGGATACGTACTGCTTTGACTCAAATCCAGAGCGGAGCCTATTCTGGAATTTGTTGCGGGATAGTCGGGTGGACAAGATCTACTTCACCGGCATGCTGACACATGGCCAGTCAGACTTCTATGTGCAATACATCGATCCAGACTCGCATGCTATTCGGAGCTATTATCCTGACTTTTTAGTGCGGGACTCGGATGGAAAGTTCATTATTGTTGAAGTGAAGGGTGATCACCAGATCGAAGCACCTACTGTGCTTGCGAAGCAGTATTTCGCCACACAGACAGCGCTCGCGAGTGGGATGACCTACCGAATCATCAAAGGAACTGATGCAACTGCTGGGCAGTATGACATTATCCTGAAGCAAGATGAGGAGGCGCTGCGGCAATATAATCTTCTGTCCTAGGAAGATTAATGATCTACCTTAATCTAGGAATTGGCCCTGCTCCAGGTTCCGCTGCTTAACAACAGGGCCAATTCTTTGGCGTAGGCTATCACTGCGAGATACACCATGAAACAAACCATTACGTCCACGAGATCGTTTCAACCGCCTGCTGGAGATCTTGCTTGGTACCCTGCACATAGATCGCTGTTGTATCGAGGGAGTCATGCCCCATAATCTGTGCGAGACGATGGAGCGGCACCGTCTTAGCCATCCGGTAGCCAAAACGATGCCGCAAATCATGCGGACTCAGGTCAACGACGTTTGCTAGCCGTGCATACTTTGCGACGATATAGCCGAGTGCACGTTCGGTCAGCGGTGCCAATTGCTTGGACCCATTAGGAAGCAGCTGGTGTTTGTTGGAAACAAAGAGCCATGCACCTCCAAGAGGAAGCGTCGGTAGATACTCATCAAGCACCGTACGCGCTGTCCCATTTAAGGGAACCTCACGATATTTGTTACGCTTGCCATAGATTGCAAGGTGTCCGCTTCGTTTGCCGAGGGTGACATTTGATCGCTGAAGGCTGCACAATTCTTCTGCGCGCAACCCGGTATGGAGTGCGAGGATCAGCAAGGCTTGGTCGCGGAGCGAGCCGTAATTCATCACCGCCGCCATCACTGCATTTTCCTCTTGATCCGTCACATGCCTCGGCGGTTGGCGTATAGACGGAATCAGTTTCACTACTTTCGCGGGGTCATGTGCAATGTTGCCGCGCTCACGCGCCCAAGCAAAATATCGCTTGAGGCTGATGAGATGTCGGTTGATCGTTGCGGGCTGGAGTCGACAAACCGTTTGCATGTAGCCCCGATACTGGGTAATAACCGAGGCCCCAATCTCCTGTGGGTTAAACGAACGTGTTGCTTCCTGTCCTTCCATCCAGCTTCCTTCACACCACGCAGCGAAGTGACGGAGATCACTCAGGTAATTGCGACATGTATCTGCGCTGAGATCCTGCTCGTCGTGCAGATACTGACGATACAGCTCGATCGCCTGTTGACCCGCAGATGAAATGGATGGGATGGCAGATCGTTTCATGGCTGCACTCCATGTATTGTGCAGGTATATTAGCAGACATTACAAAGACGGGTACGAAGCAGCATTAGCAGACATTATGACGCGAGGAAAAGGTCAAGAATGTCTGCTAATAGCATTTAGTAGACATTCTGCATCTGATGCCGCAGCCCCCAGCGCATCTCAGCAAACAACGACGATCCGCCTCATTCCCACACCGTGATGTTGTTCCTTGCACGTCCACCTGCGTCCACCTAATTTAAGGAGGTGCATCATGCCCACCCGCGAGGTGTTATTGCCGGCGCAACGTTCGCAGTTCACAGACATGCCTCCTGATATACCAGAGCGGGATCTCGTTCGATTCTACACCTTCTCGCCAGATGAGCTTGCGGTGATCCACCAACGTCGACGTGATCATAATCGTCTTGGATTTGCCGTGCAGTTGGCCTATCTCCGCTTTCCTGGTCGTCCACTGCGGGCCGGCGAAGAGATTCCCACGGCGATCCTGGCCTATATTGCCGCACAACTCCAGATTGATCCAACCGTCTTTGCCGCCTATGGTGAACGGGATACCACGCGTCGCGAACATCTCAGCGAGATTCAGCAGCACTTTGGGTTTCGTCCGTTCACTCGGTCGACCTATCGCGAGTTAGCAACCTGGCTCTTGCCGACAGCGCTGAGTACGGACCATGGCATGGCGCTCGTGATTGCTTTAGTTGAGGAAATGCGGCTGCGGAAGATTATTGCCCCAGCACTTTATCTGATTGAACGGGTTGCCTGGGAAACCCGCCGCCGCGCGCAGCGACAGATTTTTAAACGGTTGACGGCAGACCTCACCGCTGAGCAGTGTGCCCAGCTTGATGCGCTCCTGACCATCCCGCCAGATCGCGCATACACCCCCTTAGCCTGGTTACGACAACCGGTTGGGAAGCCGGTACCCGCGACGATTCTGAAGCTGATCGAGCGGCTCCAATTCATCCGCTCGATGGGGATTGACCACGATCGCGCGCGGCAACTCCACCAGAATCAAGTACTGAAGTTGGCACGTGAGGGAACGCGATACACGCCGCAATTTCTCCAACGCTTCGAGCCGACACGGCGCTACGCGACACTTGTCGCGTTTCTGATCGAGACGGCGGCCAGCCTGACGGATCATATCTTGGATATGCATGATCGGGTCATGACCCATTACCTGCGGAAGAGTGAGCACGTGCACGCGGAACACTTCCAGAAGAGCGGGAAGGCGATCAATGAAAAAGTGCGGTTGTACGCGGATATTGGGAAAGCACTCATTGCTGCCCGTGAGACGGCCCAAGATCCCTACGCTGCCATCCAGACGGTCGTGCCGTGGGAAACGTTTATTCTAACCGTCACCGAAGCGGAACAGCTGGCCCAGCCAGCCGACTTTGATTATCTTGACTATCTCGACGCGTATTACACCCAAATTCGTCGCTACGCGCCAGTGCTGCTGGAAACATTCGCCTTCAAGGGAACATCCAGCAGTCGGTCACTGTTGCAGGCCCTCGACGTGCTCAAGCAGATGAACGCGCAGGATCTCAAAAAAGTGCGACCTGGCGCGCCGATGGCATTCGTCAAACCCCGTTGGGAAAACCATGTCTTTACAACCAGTGGGATCGATCGACATTATTATGAACTCTGCGCGTTAAACGAACTCCGTAATGGCTTGCGATCGGGTGATATCTGGGTTGACGGGAGTCGCCAATTCAAGGCATTCGATGCGTATCTCATACCGAACCAAGATTGGCAGTACCTCAAGCAGATGGGCGATGTGCCCCTTGCGATCCCCACAGACGTGCATGTCTATCTTGAGGAACGTCGCCACGCGCTCCATGCCGAATTATCCAGGGTGGATGCCTTGCTGGCGCAGGACCAGCTCGCAGATGTCAAACTCCAGAACGGATCACTCTCGATCAAACCCTTGGAGAAAGCCGTACCAGCGGCAGTCGAAACGTTAATCACCCACGCCTATAGCCAGGTACCGTGGGTCAAAATTACGGACCTCCTGGTTGAAATCGATCGAATTACCCAGTTTAGCCGGCATTTTACGCATCTGCATACTGGAGTGGTGACCAAGGATAAGGGCGGTTTATTTGCCGCGATTTTGGCGGATGCAACGAATTTAGGGCTCAGTAAAATGGCGAACGCGTGCCCTGGCATGTCGTATCAGAGCCTGTCCTGGATCACGGATTGGTACGTGCGGGACGACACATATAGTAAGGCACTGGCGGAACTGGTCAATTTCCAGCATCGACTTCCCCTCGCTCGGTATTGGGGCGATGGCACGACATCATCCTCAGACGCGCAGCGTTTTCCCGTGGGTGGCCGCCGCGAATCCATGGCGCAAGTGAACGCGAAATACGGGCATGATTTAAGCATCATGTTCTACACGCACGTCTCCGATCAGTACGCGCCCTTTTACATCAAAGCGATTAGCGCGACAGCACATCAAGCGCCATATGTCTTGGATGGCCTGCTCTACCATGAAACCGATCTCCAGATCCAGGAGCACTACACGGATACCGGCGGCGTCACCGATCATCTCTTTGGCCTATGTCCCCCGTTAGGCTTTCGCTTTGCGCCACGCATTCGCGATCTGGGCGATCGGCGACTCTACACGATCGACGCGCCATCACTGTATCCGCGGTTAGCCCCCCTGATTGGCGGAACCATTCAGGCGCGACGGATCGAAGAACATTGGGATGATGTGTTGCGACTGATGACATCGATTCGACGTGGCACCGTCACCGCGTCGCTGATCATGCGGAAACTCGCAGCCTACCCACGCCAAAATGGACTTGCGCTGGCGCTACGGGAGATGGGACGTATTGAACGCACGCTGTATGCATTGGAGTGGTTTCAGAATGTGGAGTTGCGGCGACGGGTCACGATTGGCCTCAATAAAGGCGAAGCCAAAAATGCCCTCGCCCGCGCCGTGTTCTTTAACCGACGCGGGATCGTCCAGGATCGCTCGTACGAAGATCAACGCAACCGAGCGAGTGGCCTCAATCTGGTGCTCGCCGCCATTATCCTCTGGAATACCTTGGCCTTGGAAGAGGCGATCACCACGTTACAAACCCAAGGGAAGGCCATCGTGGAAGAACACTTGGAACATCTGGCCCCGTTGGGCTGGGAGAAGATTATTTTGACCGGCGAGTATCGCTGGAATCTCCGCCACACGGGAGTCCTACAGAAACAGGCCATGCAGCTGGGAACATCGTAAACAGGTAAAAAAATCCTTAGCGTACAGATAGAGGCAGCTGAATGGTCTTGCTTCCCCCTTAGCGTACAATTTTCCCAAAATGATATAGTCACCCCTTTAAGGCGATTGGAGATGCGCTTCTTTCTCCAGAACACGCCCCAGTGGAAATCTTGAGACTTACACGGGATGTCCTGACACGAGGGCTGATCGTACTTGCTGTACTCCTCGCCGTGCTCACCGGGCTACAAACGGTGTACTTTGCTGAGGGCAAAGCGTTCGGAACAGCATCGGATTATATTTCGCTCCTCATTTTAGGCAGCGGTATTCAAGGCATTTTAGTCGGTCTGCCCCTTATTGGGCAGCTTCTCAAGCGTGAGTAACGCAGGTTATACGTGTCCTGTCCAGGTGTGCGTCATGACCACCTGCTCAGTGACAAGCAACCATTGATGATGCGTTCGCAACGTAGAGGTATCCATGACGATAGATCCGGTGATTCTCCACCCACCCACACCAGCCGCGCTCCGCGACGAGCTGGAGCAGCTCGTGCTCGCCGACCTGCTTGGACCCGTCGGCGGCGAAGAGGAAGAGCTAACCGACCGCCAGGTGCGCGACCGCTACCTCGTCGGCATGCTCGCGCCGCGTCGCCAGCAACTCGTCCAGGAGACGCTCGACAGCCTTCAGGTCACGGGCGAGGACGCGCCCGATGATGGGCCGGTCGATGCGGGCGTCAGCCAGGCGTCGAGCATGTTTCCCTCCTCGTTTGGCCTGACCTGCACCGTCGACGGCGCGGCGACGGCGGTGCGGATCGCCGCCCACTGGGGCCGCTACCAGCGCGCGCGAAGCGCGACGCTGACCACGGCCACGACCGAGCAGCCGCAGATGATCTGGAAGCGCCAGCCGATGGGCGGCGAGATCCCGCCCTTCGCCCTCGCCGACGGCGCTGCGGCAAGCTGGAGTCCCGATCCCGACCAGCCGGAGGTGCGCGTGCGCGCGGCGGCGCGGCGCATGGGCGATTGCTGGAGCGTGACGGTCTTTCTGATCAACGAGCAGGACGAGCCGGAGCGCAGCCGGGATACCGCCTGGATCTTCCAGCCGGAGCTGCGCGTCGCCGCGCCGGATGGCGCGCCGATCTTCCGCCGACGTGCCGATCTGCGCCGCCCGCCCGCCGCGGATGCCGTCGCCGCCGCCGAAGACCAGGCGATGGCGATGCTCTACCGCCACGAGGTCGAGTTTGCCGTCGGTCACGGCGTGGCCGTCCATGCCCAGCTCTGGCCTGCCGATCCCACCTGCGCCACCGCGATCGTGACGCGCGTCGTGCCCAGCTACGAGGTCGGCCCCACCATCAGCCCGACGGCGGACGAGATTCCGGAGATCGCCCGCGTCGAGCTGGACATGCGCGCGCTCGCCGAGCTGCCGCGTGGTGGCTTCTCTGCCGCGCTTGAGCCGCTGATCGCCGCGTATACGCGCTGGATCGCCCGGCAGCGGACACGCATCGGCGACCCTGCGGAGGGCCTGGCCGAGTACGCGCCTGTCGCCGAGGAGGTGCTCGACCGCTGCATGCTGGCCCGCGACCGGATTGCGGCGGGGATCGCGCTGCTGGATGCCGACGAGCAGGCGGCGGAGGCGTTTCGCTTCATGAACCGCGCCATGTGGCAGCAGCGCGTCCATACGCGCTGGGCCGAGGAGCGCAGGCGGGGGCGCGCCGCCACGATTGAGGAGCTTGACGTGCCGACGCAGCGCTCGTGGCGGCTCTTCCAGCTGGCCTTTATCCTGATCAATCTCCCGGCGCTGACCGATCTGCGCCATCCCGACCGCACCGGCGACGGCGACGCGCTGGCCGATCTGCTCTGGTTTCCCACCGGCGGCGGCAAGACCGAGGCGTATCTCGGCCTGACGGCCTACACGCTGGGCATCCGGCGCTTGCAGGGCGTGGTCGCCGGTCGCTCCGGCCTGGAGGGCGTCGCGGTGCTGATGCGCTACACGCTGCGCCTGCTGACGCTCCAGCAGTTCCAGCGGGCCACCGCGCTGATCTGCGCCTGCGAGACGATCCGGCGCGCTGCCGTTGCCCAGGGCGATCACCGCTGGGGCACCACACCCTTCCGCATCGGGCTGTGGGTCGGCGAGCGCACCACGCCCAATACCACTGAGCGCAGCGCCGAGGCGCTCAAGCGCGACGGCGGCCAGCCCAGCGCCTTCGGCGGCAGCGGCTCGCCCCATCAGCTCACCCACTGCCCCTGGTGCGGCACCGCGATCGACCCCGGCAAGCATGTCGTGGTCAACAAGACGGCTGGCCGCACGCTGCTCTACTGTGGCGACAAGCTCGGCGACTGCCCCTTCAGCCAGCGGCAGGCTCCCGGCGAGGGGTTGCCGGTGCTGGTCGTCGATGAAGAGATCTACCGCCGCCTGCCCGCGCTGCTGATCGCCACCGTCGATAAGTTCGCGCAGATGCCCTGGAAAGGGCCGGTCCAGATGCTCTTCGGCCAGGTCGACGGCTATTGCGAGCGGCACGGCTTTCGCTCGCCGGAGATCGCGGACGCCGATCGCCACCCGGCCAAGGATGGGCTGCCCGCCGCGCAGACCCGACCGCACGGCCCGCTGCGTCCGCCGGACCTGATCATTCAGGACGAGCTGCACCTGATCAGCGGCCCACTCGGCACGCTGGTCGGGCTGTACGAAACCGGCGTCGATCACCTGTCGTCCTGGGAGGTCGGCGGCATGCGCGTGCGGCCTAAGGTGATCGCCTCGACCGCGACGATCCGGCGGGCGGCGGACCAGATGCAGGCGCTCTTCCTGCACACGGTCGCGGTCTTCCCGCCGCAGGGCCTGGATGCCGGCGACAACTTCTTTGCGACGCAGCGCGCGCCCGGCCCGGACACGCCCGGGCGGAAATACATCGGGATCTGCGCGTCGGGCAAGCGGCTCAAGGCCGTGCTGATCCGCGTGTATGTCGCCTATCTCGCGGCCAGCCAGCGGCTCTACGAGCGCTACGGCAGAGCGGCGGACCCGTACATGACGCTGGTCGGCTACTTCAACGCCATGCGCGAGCTGGGCGGCATGCGGCGGCTGGTCGAAGACGACGTGCGCTCGCGGCTCGCCAAGACCGACCAGCGCGGCCTCGCCAAGCGCAGCGGGCTGCTGCTCGAAGAGCTGACCTCGCGCAAAGGCTCGACCGATATTCCCCGCGTGCTGAATCTGCTGGAGACGCCCTTCGATCCGGCGATCGAGGCGCAGCGGACGCAGGCACGCAAGGCGGGGCGCGCCGTCGATCTGCCGCGACCGCTGGATGTGCTGCTGGCGACCAATATGATCGCCGTCGGCGTCGACGTGAGCCGCCTGGGCCTGATGGTCGTGGCCGGGCAGCCCAAGACCACGGCGGAGTACATCCAGGCCACCAGCCGCGTCGGACGCGCGACGCCGGGCCTGGTCTGCACGGTGTATAACTGGACCCGCCCGCGCGACCTCAGCCACTACGAGCGCTTCGAGCACTACCACGCCACCTTCTACCAGCACGTCGAGGCGCTCTCGGTCACGCCCTTCGCGGCCCGCGCGATCGATCGCGGCCTCTCGGCGCTGCTGGTGGCGTATGTCCGGCTGCTCGGCATGGAGTTCAACGCCAATAACCGCGCCGGACGCATCGAGCGCAGCCACCCGTATATCACGACGGCGATGACGGCGATTGCCCGGCGCGCCGCGCTGGTGACGACCCGGCAGACGACCGCCGCGCTCATCGAGCAGGCGCTCAAGCAGCGCGTGGATGCGTGGGAGCAGGAGGCCCAGCGCAGTGCCGGCGGTCGCACGCTGGGCTATCGCAGCCAGCGCGACGGCCTGACCGTCGGGCTGCTCCACCGCCCGGAAGAAGGCCCCTGGCAGACCTTCACCTGCCTCAACTCGCTGCGCGAGGTCGAGCCGACGGTCGATCTGATCCTCGACGAGCGCGGCCTGAGCAGCGAGGAGGAGCCGCCCTTTGTCGCCGCGCTGGTGCCCGATCCCAGCGCCGAGCAGCCGCAGCCGTCGCAGTAGAGAGGACGCGAGATGACCATATTCGAGAAATATTCCGTCGGCGAGGTGCGACCCAGCCAGCTGCTGCATACCTTTGGCGTCGGCGCGGTGATCGACCTGCCCCACCTGTCGGTGATGATCATGGGCCTGGACGACTGGGATACCCGGCGCGCGCAAGAGATTGGCGAGGATCGCCTGCTGACGGCGGTGCAGCGCGAGCTGGGCCAGCAGGTGGAGCGGCTGCTCGGACCGCCGCGCGACACCACGCCGCCGACGGCCAATCCCTTCGCGCAGCCGCCGCAGGTCGGCGTACCCGTCGCGACCTTTCCGCGCTGGCTGCTGTGCCCCTACTGCCGCCTGCTGGCACCGCTCGACTCCGGCCTCGTTCAGCTCAAGACCGATCTGGCCCGCCCGGAGCGCACGCGCTACATCCACAGCAATTGCGCCCGGCCCGGCGCGCCGCCCGCGGTCCTGCCCGCGCGCTTTCTGGTCGCCTGCGAGCACGGCCACCTGGACGACTTTCCCTGGCGCTTCTTCGTCCACCGGGGCGCGCAGGCGTGCAACGGCCCGCTGCGCCTGAAGGAGCTGGGGGCCTCCGGCGAGGCGGCGGAGATCGACGTGGAGTGCGCCGGCTGCGGCGCTCGCCGACGCATGTCGGATGCCTTCGGCGAGGAGGCACAGCAGAATCTACCCGCCTGCCGGGGCCGCCGCCCGCATCTGCGCGATTTCGCCGAGACCGGCTGCGCGCAGCCGCTCAAGACGATCCTGCTGGGCGCGTCCAATAGCTGGTTCGGCATCACGCTCACGGCGCTCTCGGTGCCCGTGGCGGTCGATCGGCTCGGCCAGCTCGTCGAGGCGCACTGGCATGTGCTGGATAAGCTGGTCAATCAGCAGAACGTCGAGCTGCTGATGCAGCTCGGCAACCTGCCGCAGCTCATCGACTACGGCGCGGGTGACGTGTGGGCGGCGATCGAGCGGAAGCGCAGCGGAGCGGGCCCAGCGTCCGAGCCGCGCGCGCTCAAAGCGCCGGAGTGGCAGGTGCTGACCGCGCCGCAGGCCGCGCCCAGCCTGCCCCACTTTCAGGTCGTCGAGGTGCCGCCGCCGTCGGCGTATGCCGGCGTGATCGAGCGGGTGGTGCTGGTCGAGCGGCTGCGCGAGGTCAGCGCGCTGCTCGGCTTTACGCGCATCGCCTCGCCGGGCGACTTCGAGGAGGCGCTGGAGCTGCCGGAGCAGACGCGGGCGCCGCTCGCCCGCAAAGCGCCGACCTGGGTGCCGGCGACCGAAGTGCATGGCGAGGGTCTGTTTCTTCAGTTCCGGGAGGACGCGATCATGGAGTGGCTGCGCGCGCGGCCAGCGCTGGCCGAGCGCGACCGGGCCTTTGCCCAGGCGCACCGGCAGTGGCGGCGGCGCCGCCGCCTGGACCCGACGGTGCCGTATCCGGGCCTGCGCTATGTGCTGCTGCACTCGCTGAGCCACGCGCTGATACGCCAGCTGGCGCTCGAATGCGGCTACACGCTGGCGAGCATCCGCGAGCGGATCTATGCCCTGCCGCCGACCGCCGAGGACGGCCCGATGGCCGGCCTGCTGCTCTACACCGCCGCGCCGGACAGCGAGGGCACGCTCGGCGGGCTGGTCAGCCTGGGATCGCCCGGCGAGCTGGGCCGCCATCTCGACGCCGCGCTGAGCGCGATGCGGCTGTGTACCTCCGACCCGCTCTGCGCGGAGCATACGCCGCTGCTGGACGCGCAGGTGGTCCAGGGCGCGGCCTGCCACGCCTGTCTGCACGCGCCCGAAACCTCGTGCGAGCGCGGCAATAAATTTCTGGACCGGACGCTGCTGGTGCCGACGCTCGACACCGGCGCGCTGGCGTTCTTTCCGGGGATCGCATGAGCGCGCCGCCGCCGGCCCTGCTCGCCGCGCTGACGACCCTGGCGCTCGAGCTGCCCGCGCCGGTGATCGGCCAGGTCGCCGCCGCGCTGCGGACGGTCCCGCCGGGCGCGTGGAGCACGCTGCTGGCCCGCGCGCAGCAGGCCGCCGGCACGCCGCACGCCCGGAACACCCTGGCCGGGCTGATCGCGACCTGGCAGCAGGCGGCACCCGCGGTCACGCCGGAGAGCCTGGCGCTGGCGCTGGAGTCCGCCGCGGCGACCGCCGCCCAGGTGCAGGCCCAGCAGC
This sequence comes from Herpetosiphonaceae bacterium, assembly GCA_036374795.1. Taxonomy (NCBI): domain Bacteria; kingdom Bacillati; phylum Chloroflexota; class Chloroflexia; order Herpetosiphonales; family Herpetosiphonaceae; species Herpetosiphonaceae bacterium. The sequence continues at coordinate 28,546 of DASUTC010000231.1, read as the reverse complement.
AGGTCGAGCTGGTCTGGACCGGCCCGGCCAGCCCGATCCCGCTCCGCCGCACGGCCCAGGCGCTCCAGCAGGTGATCGACGCGGCGCGGCACGAGCTGATCATCGTGGCCTTCGCGGTCTACGACGTGCCGGAGATCGGGCTGGCGCTGGCGCGGGCGGCAAACCGGGGCGCGCGCCTCTGGCTGATCGTCGAGTCGCCCCAGGCGAGCGCCGGGAAGATCGCCTACGACGGGCTGGCCGCGCTGGGCGCGCAGGTGGTCGACCGCGCGACGGTGCTGCGCTGGCCGCGCGACCGGCGACCGCAGGACGCGAGCGGCAAGACCGGCGCGCTCCACGCCAAGTGCGCCGTCGCGGATGGCACGCTGGCCTACGTGTCGAGCGCCAACCTCACACACTACGCGCTGAATCTCAACATGGAGCTGGGGGTGCTGGTGCGCGGCGGCCCCGTGCCGCAACAGGTGGCCGCGCACTGGCGGCACCTGGTGCAATCCCAGGTGCTCGAACCGCTCGCGCGTGACTGAGGCTCAGGTGGTGCGCGAGCGGTGTTCTTGATACGCCTGCTCCGCGTCCGCCGCCGCCTGGGCATGCCAGTCGATCGGGGCAACGTCGTCCAGGAACCGCTGGACCGGGGGCGGGAGATCGTTGGGGCTGATCTCCGGGTGGACCTGCTGCTCCAGTATCGCGCGCAGGAAGCTCCGGCGGATACCGAGCCCCGCCGCCAGGAGATCGAGCCGCCCCAGCATGGTCGGCTGCCACTGCCGCGCGAGATACCGCAGGGCGGCCAGGTCCACCGGCGTCACGGCACCGGGAGCGGGCGTCTGCTCCGCCAGGCCCCGCCACTGCTGCACGGTCTCCTCCCAGTGCGCCAGCCATGTCGGGCGCGGCTCAATGATCCGAATCGCATCGGCGAGCTTGGTCGCCGATGGGTCGGCGGCATCGAGATCGCACTGGACCTCCACCAACTGGCTCACGCGCGCCAGGCCCAGCACCGTCAGGAGCGTCGTAAGCGTCTGCCGCCCGACCCCGGTCTGCCCACCGGCGGCCAGCTGCAGCACGGCCTCCCGATGCCAATCGGTCGCCGCGCGCACGCCCGGCACGTGCAGCGCGACCTCGCCGGGCATGAAGTTCAGCACGCGAATCGCGCCGCTGCCGGCAGGCGGGAACTGCTCCGGCATCGTCGCGCGGCCGATCACGACGGGGGCCGGCGCGCGTCCGTCCTGCTCAACGCCGAGCAGCGAGTCGATCGGACAGCCGAAAAACCAGCACAGGCGGGCCAGCATCTCGAAGCGAACCTTGGCGGCGCTGTCGTCCAGGTACGCCTCGATCGTCGCCTGATGCGCCTGCACGCCTGTGCGCACCTGCATCGGCGTCACGGGCCGCCGCGTCCGCACCCGGCCCCACTGCGCCTGCGCCGCGGCGATCAGCTCCGGCAGGCGTACGCGCACGCGGAGGTGGCCTCCTGATTCGGTCATGCAAAGCTCCTCACTGATCCCACCAGCCGATGGCGGCGACCCAATACCCAGGTTCGAGATACGACACCCCGATCTCGTCGGTCCCACCCGCGAAGGGGCACCACCGCAGCAGCCGCTCGTCCGCGGACACGGCGGTCCAGGCGCGCAGCGCCTCGGCTGGCGTGCCCGGATCGAAGCGGATCAGCTCAACCGGCCCGTGCCGGTTGTTCGTGCCCTCGTAGCCAAACTGCTGGTCATAGCCCATCGGCGCGTGCGCCAGCACGCCGGTCTCGACCATTGTCTGATTCCAGGCGTGGGTGCCCGCCATCAGCATCGGTTCCTCACGGGCCACCGGGCAGCCCTGCTCCGCGCGATAGGTGTTGATCAGCCGGATCAGCTCCGCCTGGTACGCAGCGGCATCGACGGGCGTGGCCGTCGGCGTGGGGGGAGCCGACGGCATCGGCGTCGGGGTGAGTATGGGGGGAGGCGGCGTGGGTGGTGCGGTGGTGAGCGTCGCGGGTGCGGTTGGCGTTGCCGTCGGCGTTGGCGTTTCGGGTGCGGCGGTTGGGGTCGGCGTCGCCGTCGCGGTCGGCGACGCCGTGGGAGTCGCCGTCGGCGCGTCCCACCAGCCGATGGCACCTACCCAATATCCAGGTTCGAGATACGACACGCCGATCTCATAGGTCCCGCCGGTCAGCGGGCACCAGCGCAGCAGCCGCTCGTGCGGCGCATGGTCGATCCATGCCTGCACCGCATCCGCCGGGCTGGCCCCGCCGACCTGGATCACCTCGACCGGCCCCTGGCGCTGGTTCGTGCTGTCGTAGCCGAACTGCCCGTAGTAGCCCATCGGCGAATGCGCGATGACGGTCGTCTCGACGATCGTCTGATTCCAGGTGTGGGTGCCGGTCATGAGCATCGGCTGCTCGATCGCCGCCGGGCAGCCCTTGTCCATGCGATAGGTGGTGATCAGGCGGATCACCTCGGCCTGATAGGCGGCGCGATCCACCGGCGTTGGGGTCGGAAGCGCGGGCAGGGTCGGCGTCGGCGTCGCCACGTTCACGCCCGTCCCCGCCACGATCAGCGGGACGTAGACGACGGCCACGGCGGGTGTCTGGTTCGGCACAGCTGCGGCTCCGGCTGCGACCGCTGCGGTCCCGCACGCGAGCAGCCCGATACGAACGGCGGTACGGACGGCCCGTAGGGTGTGGTGGAATACATGCATGGTCGTCCCTTGGTTGTGGATGGTTATATACCAGTCTGGCTTGCGATTGTCAACACGGGGTCCGCGCCGCCGGTCAGGCACGGACCGCGCCCATCTACGCGGCACACTGCGCCTCCGACGTGGAATCGGCGGCATAGACATCCTGGGTCTCCGCGCTTCGCGCGTGATGGTCGGCCAGCACGATGACCCGGGCTGGCGGTGGAACGATCGGCAGCGGCTCCCCGACGGCCTGAAACACGGGCGTGAGCAGCGCCAGCAGCCCGCGCGCCCGCTCCTGCTCCTCGACGGTCCCGTGCGCGAGCCGTTCGATCTGTCGCCGCTTCCCGGCCAGCCAGATCAGATCGATGTCGCGACCGACGACCGTCTCAGCGGTTGGAGCAGGCGGACGTGTGGTGCTGCGCGCCCGCTCTGGGGCATCGTCGGGAATGATCTCCAGCAGCGCCTCCGCCTGCGCGTCCAGCAGCCGGGCCTGCCTTGGATGCTGAGCGCGCACCGTGTTTGCCTTGGTGCGCAGCGCGAAAGAGCGTTTGCGCAGCCTGGGATCGGTTGGTGGACGCTTCCGCGGCGGGAGGGTGGTGGGCGTGGTGGTCGGTCCTGGGTCTGAAGCGGAGCCATGCGGATCGCTCGGTTGGTCGCGGTCGCACACGGCATGCAGCGATACCTGCTCGGACAGCACCGTCGGTTGAGGTCGCTCACGTGGTTCCGCAGGCAGCGCGGTGGACGATCGGAATCGTTGGTACCGTCCGCTGACGATCAAATAGTCTTTCGGCAGCATATCGTACGGCCACGGGCGTCGCGCCGCCGCTCGTGCGTCATCCAGGATCGACGCAGCGGGATCATAGCTCGCACCGCCCGGCTCGCACACGATGTCCGCTGGTTCAGGTGGTGGACGATCAGGCATCAGGGGCTTCCAGAAGCTGACGACTGCTGCGAGGACCGTCCTAGCCTACTCGCCGCCACTCGTCCGACTCTGCCGATCCGCCGCCCAGGTCGTGATCTGCGCCCACTTCGCTTGCACGATGTCGCCGACCAGCTTCGGGGCCAGCAGCGTGCGCAAGTACGCCGTGTCGGGCCGTTCGGGATGCAGGCACACGATCGGACTAATCGGCGATTGCAGCTCCTTCCCGCGCGTGACCTTCGCCCCGGGACCGAGCGGCAGCGCCACTTCCCAAAACTCGAACGTGCGGGGCGTCCCTTTTCTGCTCGCGGCGGCCTCGCAGGCATCCAGGATCGTATTGTGCTTGAGCAACGCGGCCAGCAGATCGTCGGTCGAGGTGGACTTGACCGAGAACGGGATTGGCTCCTGATAGCCTGCCGCGAGCAGATCGGGATGCAGCGCCTGGAAGCCGAGGACGCTGCGGCCGTCGGGCGGCCAGCAGGCTTTGAGGCCGCTGTACGAGACATCGGTCTTCACGAGCGCCGACATGGCGGTGTAGGGGATGCCCTCAATGAGGATATAGAGCGGGCAGGGCGAGGGCAGCAGCCAATGCAGGCCGGTTTTGCCACCCAGGTGGCCCAGGGTGCCCTGCTCCCAGCCGGCGGCGGTGGCGGCGGCGTCGAGCCGGTCGTCCAGGCCGACGTCGATGAACCAGCCGCGAAAGGTCTTGTCGCTATCGAGCCGCTCTTTGCCCGTCGACCAACTGGCAACTGGGCGCTTATCCGGCGACTCTTGTGGCGTGATGCGTGGCATGGCTGCGTCCTTTCTGTTCGTTGATCGCCAGCAGCATTGTACCAATGTGCATTACAGTTGTCAATAGGCGCAGACGGCACGATCCCGGACCTCCGCGCGATTGCGACGACGGGCCTTCCCGCCAGCCAGCCGGCGCTAGCCGCTCGTCTTCGGGAAGGGCACGTGGTGGTCGTCGAGGTAGCGCGTGACCGCCGCCGTCGCGAGTTGCCCGATCGCTACGTCCTGCTGCTGCTCAATCGCTTGCTGCCGCGCTTCCGCCGCGAGCTGCGCGCGCACTGCCGCGCTGATCCGCACCGTCGGCGACCCCGAGCGAATCACGACGCGCTCCGCCTGCATCGGCTGCTGCGCGGCGCGGGCCTGCGCGGCCTGCGTGAGATACGCGCGGATCGCCGCCTCGACGACCTCCCGGCGCGTGACACGCCGCGCCTGCTCGCGGGAGCGGCGCAGCGCGGCCAGCTCCGCGCGGAGAAAGACGGCCTTGGGCAGCGCCACCCGCGGATTCTGGCTTTCATAGTCGGTGATGTCAGCCATCCGATGTTCCCTCGCCCGCCGCGAGCGCAGCCTCGTAGCGCTCCACGGCGGCGGTTAAGATCGTGTCGACCAGGTGCCGCACGACGACGGTCTGCCGCTGCGCCGGTGGGAGTTCGTTGGTCCGGGCGTGGCACTCGATCTGGAGCCGCTGCTGCAAAGCGCGCGGCACGGCGACTGTCGTGCCCGGCTCCGGGTACCGCCGCCGCACTGCGGGCGGAATCTGCCCCTGCTGGCGGAGCTGCTGCGCCTCCTGCAGGCCAGCTTCGAGCAGGGCAATGATCAGCGGCGTGCGGCGCGGCGCGGGATCGCCCCCAGCGAGCAGCTCGCGCTCGCGGAGCCGATCGACCACGCGCCCGATCCGGCGGTTCAGCGATGCGGCAATCGAGATGGTCACACGATCCTCAGCCATCGGTGTGTCGCTCCAGCGCTGCGCGTACCTCGTACGAGCGAGCAGATCAGTACCCCCGTGTCTCTGAGCCACAAGTATAGCATGAGACCGAAACGAGCATGCGACAATGATTGTAGTATCACCATTCCACATATTGATAACTATAATCCATGATGTTACATTTGTATCTGGTACAGATGCGCGTCCAGCGCGAGCACACGACTGACTCAACAATCGGTCGCCGCACCGGCAGCAGCGCGCATGGCGGCAGAGACGACGTGGCTTCGTCGCAAGGAGATGGTATGGCGCTCATAACGATTATTCCCCCCCGGCCCAGCCTCGCCGCCGCTCAGGCGATTGATACGGATGGTGGTACGGGCACGCGCGTGATGCCGGACACGCGAACGGATGATCGCGACCCTGTCCCCTGTGGCTACCCCGGCTGTTCTGTTCAGAAGCCAGACGGTCGTCCGATCAAGCTGCATCGCATCAAGGCGCACCAGCTGACGGGTGGCGAGGTACCTCAGGTCGCTGCACCACCATCGCGTGGAATGAGTACGGGCGGTGTGCGTACCGAGGTTCCGGCCACTGAGACGGGAGACATTGCACAGCCAGGCAACCCACAGATCGCACCAGCCGTTCGTGACCTACCATCATGCAGGTCCACCATGGTGACTGGTGAACCGATCGAGCGTAGCGCAACCGGGCCAGCGGACGAGCCAACCGCTTCAGACCTTTTGGAGGTGGAAGCGGACGAACCCGATCCCGATGTGGATGTCGATGTGGATGACGACCCGGTGCGGCGCTACCTGCGTGAAATTGGGCAGACCCCATTACTGACGGCGCAGCAAGAAGTCGACCTCGCCCAGGCCATGGAGGCGGGAATGTTCGCGCAGGACCAGCTCGATGATCCGGATGCGAACCTGGACGGCGAGACCAAACGCACCCTCAAGCAGTTGGTGCAGACGGGAGCGGACGCCCGCGCGCAGATGATCCAGGCGAATCTGCGCCTGGTCGTCAGCATTGCGAAGAACTATCGGGGCCGCGGGTTAACCTTCCTCGATCTCATCCAAGAAGGGAATATCGGGCTGATGCGCGCGACCGGCAAGTTCGATTACACCAAGGGGCACAAGTTCTCGACCTACGCGACGTGGTGGATTCGCCAGGCGGTGACGCGCGCGATTGCAGACCAGTCCCGCACGATTCGCCTGCCCGTCCACATGACCGAGACGATCGTGCTCGTGAACCGCACTCGATCGACGCTCGCGGACACCCTGAACCGTACGCCGAGCCACCAAGAAATGGCGGATGCCCTCGGATGGGAGCTTGAGAAGTACATGACGTATCTGAATCGAACGGCCCTGCCGGAATCGCTGGAGGCACCGGTGTTTGAGGGGAAGGACGGCGACGAGATCCGGCTCGGCGAGCTGGTTGCCGATCACACATGTACCGCAACCTTCGAGATGGTTGCCCACGCACAGCTGCGGGAGCAACTCAACACGATCCTGGATCGGCTTCCCGATCGGGAACGCCGCGTAATTCGGCTGCGGTATGGCCTCGACGACGGCAAGAGCCGCACGCTCGAAGAGGTGGGCACACTCGTCGATGGCCTCACTCGCGAGCGTATCCGCCAGATCGAAGCCAAAGCCCTGCGCAAGCTGCGCCATCCAGCGTTCGGAGCCAGGTTGCGGGATTACCTCGAGTAAACGGCGAGCATGCATGACCGACCATCAGCACATGGTGTCGCCGACACTGGTTTAATCTGGTGCTCTGTGTCACCCCATGAAAGGACGAGCGATCTATGACGACGTTCCCCCACAGGCAGCTTCCTGACGATACCCAGCCCAATCATCTGATGCAGGCCCCCCGGGCGCTGTTTCTCAGTCCCGACGGCACGATCTACCCCGACACGCTGATCTGCTCTGGGATCGTCGCTGCGGAGCTCGGCGGGAGGCCCTGCCCAGATGCCGATCACGGACGCATCCCGGCTCCCCAGCCGCTCGATCCCGCCGCTGACGGCTACACCATCGACAAAGGCCAGCCCGGCGATCTCTGTCCGCCGTGCGCCAAGCAGCAGCTTACGCATCTGGGCCACTGGCAGGGCCATGGCGGCCAGACCTTTCCTGACGACCTGCTGGAACTGCGGCTCTTCAAATGCCGACAGTGGTTCTGGCTGGTGATTCCCGGTCTCACGGACGAAACGCCAACGATCATCCGGGAGGTCTAGCGGTTCATCCATCTGCCTGGTACGCTACTCTTTTGGCCTGCAACCCGATCGTGAGGCGGTCGATGCTGTTAACACGCACCCAATTCCGCGATGCTGTCTTTGAGCGCGACCACCACCGCTGTGTCATCTGTGGCGCGCCCGCTCAGGACGCCCACCATATCGTCGAGCGGCGGCTGTGGCCGGATGGCGGCTATTATCTCCAGAACGGTGCATCGCTCTGCGCCGATCATCATATCGCCGCCGAACAAACGACGCTGAGCTGTGACGACATCCGCCAGGCTGCCGGCATTCGCCAGATTCTGTTACCACCGCAGTTTTATGACGCGGATCGCATCGACAAATGGGGCAACTACGAAGTAGCGAACGGGACCCGCTTGCGCGGCGAACTCTTTGACGACGAGTCGGTGCAGCGGATCTTGCGCGCTGGCGGCGTCCACCATCTGTTCAGCGATCGGGTCAAGTATCCACGCACGCCGCATCTGCCGTGGAGTCCCGGTCGCGCCGAGGACGACCTGGCCTTGGCCGATGTGCGTGCCTTCGTCGGATGCGAGGTCGTCGTCACGGCGAAGATGGACGGCGCGAATACCACGCTCTACCGGGATGGCATCCACGGGCGCTCGGTGGCGTCGGCGGCGCATCCCTCACAAAGCTGGGTCAAACAGCTGCACGCGCAGATTGCCTACGACATCCCACCTGGCTATCGCGTGTGCGGCGAAAACCTGTATGCGCGCCACTCGATCGCCTACAGCCATCTCGGCAGCTACTTCCAGGTGTTCAGCATGTGGAGCGATCGCAACCACTGCCTCTCGTGGGCGGAAACCGAAGAATGGACCGCCTTACTGGAATTGAGCCTGGTCCCCGTGCTGTATCGCGGCATCTGGGACGAGCAGCTGATTCAGGGCATGTACCAGCCCGTCCTCGATGGCGACCCGTGCGAAGGCTACGTCGTGCGCCTGGCCGATGCCTTCCCGTATAGCGCATTCCGCCAGTCGGTGGCCAAATATGTGCGAGCGGGGCATGTGCAAACCGTCCACAATTGGGTCCGGCAGCCGGTGGTCCCCAATGGCCTGCAGACCAACGAGGATCGGCGCGGCTCGTCGCGCCAGATCTCCTGAACGACGCGCGAGGCATGGCACCTGCCCATGCCCGCGACGATGCGCGCAGCGACATGACGACCATCACCGCACCACGACGACCCGACCACATGGCCGATCTAGGCAGCAGTACCCTGCTCGTACGCTCGGCCGGCTGGATTCCATCGGCCGAGCCCCGATCCGCCGCCCAGCACCCTGGGCGCTCCCGTGTACCGCGCCAGGTGATCGCCCAGCGCGATACGCTCGCCGACGCTGATGAAACGCAGCATGACTTTATCGTGAGCAACCCACCATTTGGCGGAGCGTGCTATCTGCCCGATGTGCGTCCCGACTTGAAAGCCTGGGGAACCAAAACCGAGATCCTGTTCACGGCTGCGATCTTAAAGCAGGTGCGCCGCGGTGGCCGGATCGCCGTGATTCTCCCCGACGGCATGCTGTTTGGTTCGACCAAGGTGCTGGTGAAACTCCGCAAAACACTGGTTGAAGACCACATGCTGCAGACGATTATTTCGCTGCCCAGCGACGTGTTTTACCCATTTGCTGGCGTGAGTACCAGCATCTTGATGGTGCAGGCGGAAGGTCGAACAACGCAGATCCGGTTCTACGCCTATCCAGTGGCGCCGCAGCGTGCGCACCGTTCACGGCGATCACCCGAACCAGTGAGCATTGATCTGGAAACCATGGAAACCTGGGAAACGCCCGTCGAAGCGCTCGGTTCAGCCTACGAACTCGATGCGCGTCGCTACCAGCCGCAACGCACACCTGAGATCCAGTACGACGATCCGCGGGTCATTATTCAGCGGTTATTGGAGAACCAACGCACGATCATGCAGACGCTCGACGAATTGCAGATGTTGTTGAATCAAGATTGGTGACGCTGCCACCGTGATCGGCATCGACCGCGGCAGAAGCGCATCCTGGTGTTTCTGATCCACGTGGCATCCCGTGGGATGGCCATTCCGCTACGGCTCCGTCGCGGGCGCGCCGTTCTCTTCCCCTGCGACCCTCGAACCCCGCTTCGGTTCCAGCCAGCAGCCGTATCGCGGGCCTGCGCGGAAGCTGCCAGTCGATGTGCTCACGCGCGTAACGCCCGCGATGATCCAGACGCGCATTGGTCGCTGGCAGGCCATCCTGGCGTGTATGCCATCGGCAGCGAGCGAGACGGTGCCGCGCTATACCTTCGGTGAGCTCCTGTATAGCCGAGACGACGGCGCGCCGATCGGACGGGTCATCGGGATTATTCGGCGTCAGGAGTGGGAATATCTGATCCGCCAGGCCGACGGCGCGGCATATGACCTTCCTGAGTCGTACTTTATGAACGAAGCCGAACGAGCGGCCTGACTCAATGCGGCGCTAACGGTCGCGCACGCAGCGATGGTGGGGCCACCGGCTGCCTAAGCGATGGCCGGCGGCCCCACGCCAATCCTGATCAGCAGCACGGTCTAGGTCGTCGCCTGGGTCTTCGAGGTCGCGGGCGTCCGTGACCTCCGCATCCACCGTTCCCCATTCCCCCAGGTACGCCCAATAGACCTTGGGCGCACCACCTCGTTGCCCCACCTCCGACGCAGGGACCAGCAAAAAAAACCCGTATCATAGCAAAACGTTTTGGTATTTTGACAACTGTAACCTATTATGCTACAATTATAGCAAGGAAAGAACGGACCCGCGCACGCGACCCATTCGCCATCGTTCAAGGAGCGCAGAGATGCTGGTTGGATATTTTGGGGGCATGGCCCACACTGGAGCCACCTACGAGATTCTCGTTGAGGACCGAAGCGGCACATTCGTCGTGAACGCCTACACGCAGGGCACTATCGCCCAGGGAACCCTCTACAGTGGCTCCAGCCGCGAGGACGCTTTCAAGGCGCTGCTCAAACAGGCCGACAAGAAACGAAAAGGCAGCCCGCGCTCCTATGTGACTATGCTGGCGGGGACGATGAGCGCCTACGGCGCGGCAGCCTGGAGCAAGAGCCTGGATGCGAACGGCGATCTGCCGCTCCACGATCAGCTCTGGCAGGTCGGTCGTCCGCTGACACTGCTGCCGTTTGCTCGTCGGCAGGCTGCCGCCCAGGCAGCCCAGACGACTCCGGCCACGCCCGCGCCCGCCGCGCCCGCCCAGCCAGCACCCGCTCCGGCACCCCAGGCTGCGTCGACCGCCCAGGCCACAGCGCACCCCAGCCCGCCGGAACACCCCGCTGCGCCGGTGAGCGCGCCGGTTGCCGCTCCGACCCCAGGTGCTGCACCCGCCACGCCCTATCCGGTGGCAGTGATGCTCTGCGAAGCGGCAAAGGAATTGCCGATCGCCGACGATGTGGCCCGCATCAGGGCGATGGCCGAGCCGTTCCTGAGCAATCCAGGTTGGATTGCGACACGCAAGATGGAAGGGCGGCGCGCACAAATCCATGTGCTGGCGGGTGGCGAGGTGATCATGACCAACCGGAGCGGGGGCGAAGTTCCATGCCCGGCACACATCGCGGCGATCGCGGCAAAGCTGCCCGCTGAGACATCACTGGATGGCGAGCTAGTTGGCTTAACGGATGATGGGCAGGAAGCGCTCTACGTCGGTATGGATGCCACGTGCCAGTGCTTTGTCGCCTTCGACCTGCTGGCCTGCCCGGCGATGACCAGCAAGCTCGCCACCCGTCAGGATGTGCGCCTCACGCTGCTCAAGGCCGTGATCGGCGCGCTGGGGCAGCAAGACACGATCCTGCTGGTCGAGGTCGCCGCCGACGAGGCGGGCAAGCGCGCGCTGTTTGCGCGCGGCATGGCTGCGGGCTGGGAGGGCCTCGTCTTCCGCGACGCGACCGCCACCTACCAGGACGCCCGCACGCGGGCCTGGACCAAGGTCAAGTTCGGCTTCAACACGCTCGATGTCGTGGTCATGGGCATCCAGCCGGGCAAGGGACGCAACACGGGCCGCGTCGGCGCGATCGCATGCGGCCTGTACGACGAGGGCGGCACGCTCGTGTCGATCGGCGAGGTGGGTTCGGGCATGACCGACGCGCAGCGCGACGAGCTCCAGCGCCGCTGGGACGCTGGGGAGCGTGCTATGGTCGTGACGGTGCGCACGGAGCGTATGACCATGAACGGGCAGCTCAACCGCCCGGTCCTGCTCGATATTCGCCCCGCCGGTGACAAGCTGGCGACGGACTGCCGCTTCGCCACCGAGCTGCGGCAGATGACACCCGCGCCGCAGCCGGGGGTGTCAAACCTCCAGTGCCAGCTTTGCGGCGCGTCGGCGGCGGCACTGCCGGAGGCCCAGCAGGCCGGCCACGACGAGCTGGCGGCGCTGCGCGAGCACGCCATCGCCGCGCATGGCTGCACCGCCGCCGATCTGGATCAGAGCGAGGCCCGCGAGTCGGCGAGCGACGAGCCACACATCACGATCATCACCTGGACGCTGCCGGACACCACGCTCTGGCTGACCGGCGAGCAGCGGCGGGCGGCCTAAGACGGAATCCTGGGCGGGCCTCGGGTGCGCCCCACGGGCGGGAGTGGCGCAATTGGTAGCGCGCCGGTCTTCAAAACCGGAGGGTACAACGTTCGAGTCTTTGTCTCCCGCACCACCACGTTAAAGGATCACCCCATGTTCCAGCCAGCGTCCCAGCGATTACTGCTGATCGCCTGCTCCCAATCGAAGCGCCCTGATCCTGGCCTCCTGCCGGCACGTGCGCGCTACACGGGGGGAGCCTACCAGATTCTGAACAAGGCGGAACGCGAGGGCGTTCCGCTGCCGCAGGTGCTAATTCTGAGCGCCGAATTTGGGTTCCTCCGGCCAACCGATCCGATCCCCGATTACGATCGCCGGATGACGGCTCAACGGGTGCTGGAGATCGAATCCACGCTCCGCGCGCAGTGGACGCAGATCGTGGTTCCGATGCTCGCGGGTATCACGTCAACACTCGTGGTCATGGGCTACCAGTACCGCTCAACGCTGATTCGCGCGGACGCCCTCCTGGATCTCCCCGGCCTGGTCATCGCCCAGGGCGGCCTGGGCACGCAGCGCCAGCAGCTGACGCGCTGGCTGCGCACATCGGCTGGTGGGTGACCATGGACACCAGCGATCTCCTGCATCACCGGTTCTGCTGGCACCGCGCCGTCGTCGCCAGCCCGTGCCCGCCGAGCACGGGACGGCAGTGCGCCGGGCAGCAGACCCGGCAGCGCGTTCAGCAGCCCACCGTGCTCAGACCAGCGAGGGACATCCCACCCTCCGCTGCCGAGCGATCGGTCCTCCAGCGACCCAATCTCGACCGCGCACGACTCTTCACTCCGGGAGCCGCACATGGCGTCTAAACGTACTCTGCCCAAGCGAACAGCAACAGCGAGCAACCGCGCACCCTCCGATGTGGAGGGGCAGATCATCCCGCCGGCGCGATCCACGCCTACCGTTGATGACGGCCAGGCGTTTGAGGCGCGGACGGTCAAGCAGATCATCAAGCTGCTCGAACGCTGCACCGTCGTCGGTCGCCGTCCAGACGATGTGTTTACCGACTGGCTGGAGCTGGTGCATGCCCTGCTGGACATGGAGCCGAAGCACGAGCAGGCGCTCGCCGAGACGGGCGACCTTGCCGCAGATCCGCCGCACGTCGCTGCGCTGTTGGCGCGGCTGCGCACGACCTATCCGTTCCGCGAGGGCGCGAACGAGCAGTATCTCGACTATTTCCTCCAGGCGTTTGCCGAGCTGCGGTTGAGCGCGACGGTCGGGTACATGGACATTGTGGGCCTCATCTACATGGCGTGGGGCTGGCCGCACACGGGGCTGGGCCAGTATTTTACTCCCATGTCGGTCACGACCGTCATGGCGCGACTGCTCATCGGCGATGGTCGGGCGGAGGTCCATCGCCACCTTCAGGCCGCCATTGAACAATCGCCCGCAGCGCAGGCGGCGCTCCTGGCGGGCAGTCTCCTCGAAGGCGAGGTGGCGCAGGCGTGGTTCATCGCACGGGTGATCCCCCCATGCGATCGAGCACTACGAACCCGTCACCGTCTATGACCCCTGTGTTGGAAGCGGCGCGATGCTGCTCGCCAGCGCAAGTTGTTTTGACGACTGGATGAACCAGTTGGGACTCGTCCGGTACTTCGGGCAAGACATAGACAAAACCTGCTGCCTCATGGGAGAAATCAACCTCCGTTTGTATGGACTCAATGGACACGGGATGCGCCGAACGATCCTCCGCGCCGAGGCCGTGCTGCGCCAACATGGCCTCGGCGCCGAACCGGAGCCGACGATCATTCCGTTTCCGGCACCGCAGCCCGCCCGATCGGATCAGCACGAGGCAGCCTAGCGGCACGAGGAACACCGGTATGCACGTGACGACGCCAACACATCGCCTTTGGAAGAAGCACCCCGTTGCCTTTGATGTGGCACAGGCGCAGCAGTTGCACCGCCGCGGCGCGCTGCGCCACATCATTCCTGAGCCATCCACCTGGAACACGCACGGCGCTGGGGGCATCACGGTGGATCAGCTCGCCGTCGCTGGTGAGCGGCAGGATGTGGCCCACGCGGCAGAGATCCTCCAGGTGCTCCAGCAGTTTGTCTATCTGTCCGCGCCGCCGATCTCGATCGGCAAGCCGACGGACGGGTTTCTATCCAGCTATCAGTTTGGGATCGTGCCCGGGTGGGTTCAGGGAGCGGCAACCGGTGAGTCACGCATGTACCTGATTGGGCGCGACGCGCAGGACCTGGTCGTCGGTCGCTACTCCGAGGCGGATATTCCGCTCGGTGGCCTGATCTGGCATGGACACGCCTATTCCCCAAAGGCCGCCGTTGCCACCCGGGTTCGGTCGAACCTTGGCCAACGACCACGAGTCCTGCTGACGGAATCCTGTGCGCCGTACCTGTGGCGCGTTGCCTATCAGGTCTAACCCGAACGGGAAGGAATCGACGGCGGGGACCATCGTCCCGCCCCGCACGTCCACCGTACTTCGAGACGGCGTGAGGAGAGGATCGTGGCAAAACGAAGCAAAGAGCAGCGATAGAGTGCGCTGCTCTCACCGAGCGCCACGGAAATTCTCGACCGGCTGGACCGCTGCTCCGGCCTCTGCGGTCCAAGCCTCGTTCACGTTTTCACCGATTTGCTCGACCTGGCTGAGACTGGAGCGCAGGATTGAAAGAGGTCGCTCAACGCTTCCCAAAGTGCTGCTGCAACGTTTGTTCGACATAGCCCTTTCCCGCTACCGTATGCACCGGATAGCGTGCTTCCTCCTCCGCAGAAAGCAGGCGGACGGGGGTGTCTTTGTAATACACCGTATCGACGACCCGCAATTCAGGAATGGTGGCTGCCGCGAACAAGGCGGCGCTGTTGCCAATCACCGGCCAGTCGCCATCGCGCACCATTTGCTTCCCGGTATAATTCGGCACCCCAATGAAGGGGCCGCCGAGGGTCTGCAGATCGATCGCGTCGATCGACGGAAAGACCTGCTCGTAGATGCCAATCAGGATCGCGTTGCGGAACACCTTCGAGACATGCAGAATAAGCGCGGCAGCGACGCGCTGGTCGTCGAACGGGATGGCGATAATATCGCCTTCCTTCACCTGGTGTTTGGTCGTCATGATCCTCCTTGTTGTACTCCGGCTGACGCGAACGCCACGGATGTTTCAGTGGCGCTACGACCCAGGGAGCCAGGAGTCCTCCCTGGGTCACGTTGACGGTCATGGATCGGTCACGAAAGGTCGTGGTCTGATGACCCGCGATGGGCCCACGTGGCGAGATGCGGTACCCCCAGACCGGCATGCCCGCGGGCTGTGCATGGACGGCTAGCGGCAGGGTGTGGCGGCCCCACCACGACAACGCATCGCCGCGACGAGGCCGTGCCTACCCCCACGACCGTTCACAGATTATCACGGTCGCGATGCAGCCCGCTTCAAGATCTCGTTGAAGAGCGCCTCCGCTGCTTGCATATACTCATCATACTTCGGATTGGTCTTCGCGATTTCATTCCGTTTGTTGTCAAGCTGCCCGCCGTTCTTTGACAGTCCAAACTCATCGATCAGGCGCTGCTCCAGCCCTGTGGCTTGCGCCTCCGTCAGATTATTGTTTGCCAGAATCTCCTGACAGTACTGGCCCTTGGTTGGATGTTTCGCGTGCTGCCCTCCTCGCGCCGGCGCATCACCGCGTCCGACATACTTCACGTTCCCCGCGCTGTCCCGGAGCACATACAAGCCCTGCCCATTGGCGGCGTCATACGCTTTGCCCGTCCCGCCGACCGTCACCTTGTCAAGGTGACGCAAGGATCGCAGTTCGCTTGCTCCGACTAAACCTGCCCAGCGCCAGTTGCCCAGGTCTTCGCCCGTCACGAGATCAGAGCCGGTAAACGCTTCCGCAACGCCCTTCACATCGCCGACCACCGGGATAAAGTCCAGGGCGGTGCTGAGGGCAGCCTTGGTATTACACGATGGCACCATGCCACCATCCGGCCTGGGTCCGTCATTGTCTTTCGGCTTGCTCGGACAGGGTTTGGCCGCCGCATGCCCGCTCGGATCGATCAGCGTCGCGGGATTATTCTCGGTATAGGTATAGCGGTTGAGCGACTGCGGTCGGTCCATGAAGCCCGCGAACGTATCCCGCTGGAGGAACCGGCCCAGCTCCGGCGCGTAGTGCCGCGCGCGGAGATAGAGCAGGCCGTCCGCCGTGCCGCTGCGCTCGCCGGTAAAGCCAAGCGGCGTCGTGGCGGAGCCGGTCTGGTGCCGGATGGTGCCGAAGGCGTCGTAGCTGCTCGTACGCACGCTGGTACCGGTGCTATCCGTGAGCTGCCGCACGCTGCCTAGGCCATCGAGCAGCGCAAACGCGACAGGTTGCGCGCTGCCGCTCACACGCTGCTGCGCCGCGAAACCATCGGGGCCATAGGTATAGCGCAGCACTGTGCCGTCTGCGCCGACTTCGCCCAGAATCGTCGGCAACGACGTGGCTTCATCCACGATCAGGTCCGTGGTGACGCCGTCGACCGTCTCGCGCACGAGGTTGCCCCAGCCGTCGTAGGCGTAGCTGGTCGTCGTGCCGCCGCGCACCGTTTGGATCAGCCGGTTGGCAGCATCGTAGCTGTAGGCGGTCGTGCCGTCGCTGAGCAGGTTGCCGTTGGCGTCGTAGCTGAAGCCCGGATTGGTGATCCGCCCGCTGGCGTCGTAGCTGTAGGTCGGGACACCGTTCACGGTCGTCCGATTGCCGAGCGCATCGTAGCCATACGCCACGCTGCTCGCAGCGGGACCGCTAGCGATCGCCGGATAGCTGGCTTCCACCAGGCGATTGAGTGCGTCATAGGTGTAGGTGGTCACGCCATCGCCGTTGGTCTGCTGCGTCCGGTTGCCGTTGGCGTCGAGCCCATACTGGATCTGCTCCAGCGTCGTCCCGCGCGCGTGCCGGATGCTGGTCAGGCGGCTGGCGCTGTCATAGCCATAGGCGGTCGTCGTGCCATTCGCCCGCGTCTGCGTCTTCAGCAGCCCCGTCGCGCGGTAGGTGTAGCTGGTTGGACTGGCGTTCCACGGCGTCAGGCTGGTGAGTCGCCCGGCGGCGTCGTAGCCGTAGCTGACTTGGCCCTGGCCCCAATAATTGATCGCGGTGATCTGATCGTTCGGGGTATAGGTGTAGCCGACCGTGCGACCCCCGCGCGCCCGGCTGATCACGCGGTTCGCGGCATCGTAGGTGTAGTCCGTCGTGCCCAAGCCGTCGGTCATGCGCGTGACATTGCCAGCGGGATCGTAGGTATAGCTGGGATCGGCAGTGCCCGTGGGATAGTCCACCCCGGTGAGCCGACGGTCCAGATCGTAGCTGTAGCGGGTGATCCGCCCCAGGAAATCGGTGAAGCTGGCGAGGGTCGAGTCGCCGTGATAGCTCCACTGCTGGGTCCGGCCATCCTCGGTCATCGCCGTGATGCGGCCCAGCGGATCGTAGCTGGTCGTACTGTTCCGACCGAGCGGATCAGTCTGGGCCGTGACATGGCCCAGGTTGTCGTAGCTGAGGCTCCAGGTGCTGCCGAGCGCATCGGTGGTCTGATCGCGGAGGCCCAGCGTGTTGTAGCGGTAGGCGGTCGCGTTGCCGCGTGGATCGATCACCTGCTGGAGATTCCAGGTATCGCTACTACCCGCGCGGCTGTAACGGTACTCCGTCCGCAGGTTCTGCCCATCGGGATCAACGCGCTCCGTCAGCAGGCGGCCCACCGCGTCGTAGCTGTAGGCGACGGCGAGCGCCTCACTCGGCACATTGGCGGCCTGGATGACACCGGTGAGCTGATCATTCAGATCGTATCCATAGGTCGTGAGCGTGCCGAGCGGATCGGTCACGCTGGTCTGGCGATCGAATGCATCGTAGGCATAGCGGGTCACAGTGCCGCGGGGATCAGTCACGCTGGTGACGCGGCTGTTCGCATCGTAGGCGTAGGTCGTCGTGTGGTTCAGCGCGGGTACGCTGCCGATCGCCGTCGCACCCGTGGTGAGTGTCGCCAAGCGGCCCGCCGCATCATACGTCATCACGGTGGTGCTGCCACGCGGATCGGAGACGCGGGCAGGCAACCCGTCACTCGTGTAGGTGGTGGTAGTCCGCAATCCGCCGGGCGTGGTCACGCTTGCGACCCAGCCCTGGGCGGTATAGCCGATCGTGGTGGTCCGGTTCAGCGGGTCGGTGATGCTGCTGGGTTCGCCGAAGACGGTATAGCCGGTGCGGGTGATGCCACCCAGCGGATCGATGTGCTCGCTGATCGCGTAGCCCTGGTCGTCGATCGGCGTGTATTCGTAGCGCGTGGTGACATTGAGACGGCCACTGCCCGCATCCTCCACGATCTCCATCAGATGGTCGGCGGTGTCGTAGGCATAGGTCGTGCGGACGGCCCGGCCATCGGGATCGAGTGTCCGGCTCGTCCGGCGGTTCTGGGCATCGTAGGTGGAGGTGGTGAGAACGCCCTGCGCATCGGTGCTGCTCAGAAGGTTGCCGCTGGCGTCGTAGCTATAGGTGAGCGTCTGCCCGGTCGGTAGCACCTGGGTCGTCACGCGACCGACGGCATCATAGGTAAAGCTGGTCGTCGCGCCGAGCGGGTCAGTGTGGCTCGCCAGATCGCCCTGGGCGGTATAGGCCAGCGTTTGGGTGCGCGTGATGACACCCGTACCCTCGCTGGTGCGAATCAGGCGGCCCTGGGCATCGTAGTCGAAGAGCGTGGTCGCCAGATTGGTGGTGTCTGTGCGGATCGGCTGGCCCTGGAGGTTGAGGACCACACTCGTGCGCTCACCCGTCGGTGTCGTCGTGGTCAACGTTCGGGTCGTGGCCTGGTACACCCTGGTCGTGGTCCGACCATTCACCGTCTGGGTATCGGTCTGGGTCAGGAGAGTCAGCGGATCGCCAGGATAGCTGAACGTGACCGTGCGATTGGCGGTGATGGTGAGGAACCGCGTGCCGTCCGCCGTTGTGATGGTCAGGGAGGAGATATAGGGCGCTTGCATGCCCCAGCGGGGATCGGGTGATTTGACCAGTGTGGTGATCGTGCCGTCAGGAGCGGTGGTGATCTCGGTGCCGTCCGGCTTGGTCAGGGTCGTGGTGACGGCACCGTTGGGCGCGGTGGTCGTCCGCCGTCGATCGCCGTTGGGGAGTTGCTCGACGGTGTAGCGCGTGGCATCATCCAGCGCGTTCTTCACGGTCACGGTGTAGCTTTGCGCGGTTCCGGTGCGCGTGAGCGTGGTCACGCCGCCGACCGGATTGGCGTCACGGATCAGCCGGCCCTGCGCGTCGTAGCTGAAGGTATGCACGCCACCGCGCGGATCAGTCAGCGACGTCAGCAGGCCATCCGCGGTGTAGGTCACCTGCGTGGTTTCATTGGCCGGATTGGTGATGCGTGTAAGCCACCCGTTGGCGTCGAGGGTCAGGCTGGTGCGATGGCCGTAGGGGCCGACGATCGCCTCCGGGGTACCGTCCGCGTCGCGCTCGATCCGGGTCTGGAGACCAACGCGGTCGGTGATCGTGATGAGCCGCCCCGCCGCGTCATAGTCGAATCTGTACAGGATGTCGCCCGTCAGCGCATCGCGGGTGCGCAGGTGGCGGCCGGTCGCCGTGAACAGATAGAGTTCGCGTCCATCTGCCGACGGCACGGCCAAATCTGCCGACGGCAGGACAACCTCGTCGACGCCGCTGAAGCCCGACAGGGGTGGCTGCATACGCCGCACGCGATTCGTATCCATGTCGGCGATATACAGGTGGTCGGCGGCATCGACAGCAAGACCTGCCGGACCGCCAAGCTGCGCCCTGGTGGCCACGAAGCCATCGCCGCCATCGCCCCAGGCGCCGGTCCCTGCCACGGTCCAGATCACGCCATCCGGCCCAATCCGGCGGACGCGGCGATTGGAATAATCACTTACATACACGCTGCCGTCTCTGGCAACGGCCACAGCGTGTGGATAGTCCAACTCGGCAGCAGTCGCCGGGCCGCCATCGCCGCTGAATCCATCCGTGTCGGTACCGGCCACCGTGGTGATGATGCCGTTGGGCGCGACTTTGCGGATACGGTCGTTGTAAGCATCGGCGATATACAGGCTGCCGTCTGCCGCGAGCGCAATGCCCTGTGGCCAATCGAACTGTGCATTGAGGGCGGGACCGCCATCGCCTGAGAAGCCCCAATCGCCGCTCCCCGCCACCGTGGTGATGATCCCGTTGGGACTGACCTTGCGGATGCGGTTATTTCCGGCATCGGCGATATACAGGCTGCCGTCTGCTGCGACGGAGAGGTCGGTCGGCCAGTCCAACTGGGCGTTGATCGCCGGGCCGCCATCGCCGCTAAAACCCCAGGTGGCGGTACCTACCACGGTGGTGATGATGCCATCGGGTCCGATGCGCCGGATGCGGTTGTTGCGGGTATCGGCGATATACAGGCTGCCATCTGGGCTGAGGGCGACGCTCTCAGGACCATTGAGCTGAGCATTGATCGCCGGGCCACTATCGCCTGAGAAGCCCGCCGTCCCCTCCGTGCCGGCAACCGTGGTGATGATCCCGTCCGGCCCGACGCGACGAATGAGGGCGTTGCGCTCATCAGCAATGTACAGGCTGCCATCCGCGCTGGGTGCTACGTCGTACGGGAGATACAGCTTGGCCTGCGTGGCGGGAATGTTGTCGCCGGGACGTCCATAGCCTGCCGTGTTGGTGCCTGCCACGCGGGTGATCACGCCGTCAGATCCGACGCGCCGAATGCGGTGGTTCCCGGTATCGGCGATGTACAGGCTGCCATCTGCCGTGAGCGCAACGCTGTTCGGCCTGTTCAACTCGGCAGCGGTCGCCGGGCCGCCATCGCCCCGAGATCCCCAACCACCGCCGCCGCCGACGGTGGTGATGATCCCGTCAGGTGCAATCTTGCGAATGCGATTATTCCAGGTGTCGGCAATATACACACTACCATCAGCCCCCATCCGGATGCCTTCGGGGTTGTCCAGTTGCGCATTGATTGCCGGGCCGCCATCACCCATAAAACCTCGGGTGCCGTTCCCAGCGACCGTCGTGATCACACCATCGGAACTGACTTTGCGAATGCGGTTATTCCAGGTGTCGGCAATATACAGGCTGCCGTCCGCACCGACGCCAATGCCACCTGGATAGCCGAGCATCGCGTAGATGCCTTGACCACCATCGCCTCCGAAGCCTGGCGTCCCGTTCCCGGCAACGGTCGTGATCACACCATCGGGGCTGACCTTGCGGATACGATGCTGGCCGGTATCGGCGATATACAGGCTGCCGTCTGGTCCCCACGCCATGGCGGACGGATCGTTCAAGCGGGCCTGAGTGGCGGCATAGCCGTCGCCGATGCCAACATATCCGGCGCTGCCGGTGCCGGCCATCGTGCTGATCATGCCATTGGTGTCTACGCGCCGAATGCGGTGGTGAGAGGCGTCGGCGATATACAAACTGCCGTCGACACCGACCCAGATGCCTGATGGATTGGCAAGTCGGGCATTGGTCGCCGGGCCGCCATCGCCAAGCGTGCTGCCGCCACCCACGAGGCTGGTGATCACGCCGCTGGCGTCCACGCGCCGAATGCGCTGGTTGCTGGAGTCCGTGATGTATAGCCGCCCTGCCGTGTCTACACGCACGTCGGTCGGGAAATTGAGCTGCGCCGCTGTCGCCACGCCACCATCGCCTGAGAAGCCTTGCGCTCCTGTACCAGCCGCTGTGGTGATGATGCCGCTGGGACTGACTTTGCGAATACGATTATTCCCGGCATCGGCGATATACAGGCTACCATCTGGTCCGAGTGCCAAGCCAATGGGGAACCCCAAGGTCGCACTGGTCGCTGGGCCGCCATCGCCGGAAAAGCCATAGTTCCCATTCCCGGCGACGGTCGTGATGACGCCGTTGGGCGCAACTTTGCGAATGCGCCCATCCCAGGCATCAGCGATATACAGGCTGCCATCTGGTCCCAGCACGACGTCGTAGGCATCGAAGAGTCGCGCGCTGGTCGCCGGGCCGCCATCGCCAAGCGTGCTGCCGCCGCCCGCCACCGTGGTGATGATGCCGTCGGGACTGACCCTGCGGATGCGGTGGTTTCCGTCATCTGCAATATACAAAGTCCCGTCGGCCCCTACCCAGATGCCTTCCGGATTGTAGAGTTGGGCATTCGTGGCCGGGCCGCCATCGCCTGAGAAGCCTTGCGTCCCGTTTCCGGCGATGGTCGAGATGATACCGTTCGGCGCGACTTTGCGGATGCGGTGGTTAGACCGGTCGGCGATATACAGGCTGCCGTCAGCCGCCCACTGCACATCCTCCGGGTTGGATAGCGGCGCGGACGTACTCGGCCCGCCATCGCCGGGTGCGCCAGGCCCACCCCCGACAACCGTCCTGATCTGGCCCGTGCTGTCCAGCTTACGGATGCGGTCGTTGCCGGTATCGGCGACGAAGAGGCCACCGTCCGCGTCTTGCAGGATGCCTGACGGGTTGTAGAGTTGAGCATTGGTCGCCGGACCGCCATCGCCCGCAAAGCCGCGCGTGCCGTTGCCCGCGACGGTCGAGATGACACTGTTGGGCGCGATCTTGCGGATACGGTGGTTCGCGGTGTCGGCAATGTAGAGGCTGCCGTCAGCCGCCCACAGCACATCCTCCGGGCTGTACAGCGGTGCCGAGGTGGCAGGGACGCCGTCACCGGGTACGCCCGGCCCACCGCCTGCGGTTGTCTCAATCGTGTGGCCAATCCCCTGAGCGGTGTACCGATCGCCGCTGCCAGGAAAGAATGTTTGACCGACGGGATCGTAGGTGTGGTGAGCATCGATCGTCCAGCCGCCCAGCCCTTGCCCCTGCGCGTCCAGGAATTCGAGCGTCGAACTGTACTGCTGCCAGGTTGTGACCTCGCTCAACGACCGATTCCCTGTGATTGCAACGCCCGTGCCGAAGCGCCCAAACGATTGCGCGAACGCGGCCGGCTCCTGATAGACCGCGCCATACACGAACCCAACGGAAACCGTTGCGGTCTGGCTCCCTTGGACGCGCCGCCCGTAGGCGTCGCGACCATCCCAGGTGAAGGTCTGCGTCTGGTTGGCTGCCGGCGCCAGCGTCTGTGTGAACTGCTGCCCGGCGACCGAGACACCCAGCCGGACCTCGCGCAGACTGCTGGGCACGCTCGCGCCGCTGAGCGGAATCTCCAGCGTATGCGCGGCTGTTCGTCCTTTGGCCCGATCGCTGTCGTAGCGCAGGTGCAGCGGCGTGCCGCTGACGGCGATCTCCTCGCCAAGCGTCTGATTCTCGCACGCGATAATCGAGCCGCCGCGCGTGCAGGGATTGTCCTCCGGGGTATCGCGATCCTTCGGCGGGCCGCCGTTTGGACCGATCGCGCCATCCGGCGGGCCAAATGGCCAGTTGTGATCCCAGGGCGTGAAGTGCGGGATCAGCACCCGCCACAGCTCCTGACCCACGGCATAGCGGCTCCCGAGCTGCTGGCGCTCCTCGATGGTCACGCCGAGGCCGGCCGCGTCGTCGGCCACGCCGTCGCCCGTGATGTCGAGGTCGGCCAGGCCAGCGGTGATACCTACCAGCTTGATAATCCGCCCGTTGTCAGAGGCGATCCAGGCCGCCTTGGTCCGGTCATAGTAGCCGGTCGGCACAATCCCACCGACCGGGAAGCCGACAAAGTTTTCGACATAGTTGACCAGCGGCTGGCTGAATGCCACCGTCGCGTCCGCCGCCAGTGCCTCGTCCACGCTGAACTCGGCGGCGTAGGTATAGCCGCTGCTGGGCGGCAAGGTGCCCGGCATGGCGCTCGGACCGCGCTCGCCCACGGTGAACTCGGTGATCCGCAGATGGAGCGTCGAGAGCGGCTCCGTTGAGCCGTCGGCGAGCTGGAGCGTGGCGGTAACATCGGACGGAAAGAGCAGAGTCGATTGGCGGGTGCCGTCGGCGTCCGTAACCACGCTGCCGACGGCCAGCAGGGCTTCGCTCGATCCATCCAGCTCGACGGTCGTCACCACCGGATCGAGCGCCAGGAGCGTCACCTCCGGCAGCCACTCGTAGTCACGCCAGGACGCGGGGATCTGCCGCTGGAGCGGGAGATAGCCCTCCTTGGTGTACGTCAGCGTGACGATTCCGCCCCCATTGACGGCCAGATCGAACATGCCATCCGTGCGCGTGCGTGTATGCCCGTACTCCGGGTGATCCAGCACCGCGACAGTGACGCCGGGGAGCGGATCGCCTTCGTCGTCGGTGACACGCCCACGTAGCACGGCCACGCGCCGCGTGTCGATCGTGCCGGGCGCGACGCCAACCTGGATCGGATTGGGGCCGGTGTAGAGGAAGGCCGTATCGCTGGCGAGATCACTGCTGACCGTGCGATCCGAGGGTGGCGCGATCACCGCCGGATCAGGCGGCAGGGTCTCAAGCGCCGTGGTCCGCACAGTGGCCGACGCACTCGGCGGCGACAGGTTGCCGGCGGCATCCCGCGCGCGCACCGTAAAGGTGTACTCCGTATCCGGGGTCAGCCCGGTGACCATGTAGGCGGTGTCGGTCGTGGTCGTCAGGCGGGTACTCCCCTGGTAGAGGTCGTAGCCGGTGACGCTCGCCGCGTCCGTGGGCGGCTCCCAGGTCAGGCTGATGGTGGTGGTCGTCTTCCTGCTCCACCACAGCCCGCGCGGCGTCAGATCCGATGGCGGGCCGTCCGTCGGCGTGGCAGTCGGCGTCGGTGGCTCGCTGGTGGCCGTAGGTGTTGCCGTATCCGTGGGCGTGGCCGTCGGTGTATTCGTCGGTGTCGGCGTCGGTGTGTTCGTCGGCACGGGCGTGCGCGTCGGCGCCGGTGTGGGCGTGGCCGAAGGAACACAGCCCGGCTCCGGCGTGGCAGTTGCGCTGGGCGTCGGCACCGGCGTGGGTGGAGGGATGGTACCCAACGTGCGGACCGTGATCGAGCCGCCGCCGAGTGGTGTGGTTGGCGCCGCACGCTCGCTCGCGCCCGGCTGCGTGTCGTAGACCACGAAGGCCCGCGCGTCGTCCCAGATCTTGATGCGGAACGTGTCGGCGGCGCTGCCGCCGGCATAGTCGCCGTCCACCACCGTCATCAGGAAGCTGTAGGTGCCGCCGCCGATCGTGCCCGTGCCGCGGTACTGCGCCTGCCCGCCCACGACGACCAGCCAGTCGTAGCGCGTGCTGCGGAAGGCCAAGTTGCCGGCGGTGAACTGGAATTCGGTCTGGCCGGTGGGGGTGGTCGAGAGCGCCTGGTATTTCGCGTTGAAGCCGATGTTGGCCCGTCCGCGCAGTGTCGGATCGGCGGGATAGGCACCGGCGGGCGATTCGAACCAGCCGCCGCCAGTCACAAAGCCGCCGCTCGGATCATAGACCACGACATACTGGAAGGGGGCCTGCGCCGTGCCGCAGTCGTCGTCGAACAGATCGACGTTCAGCGTGTACACCCCAGGGGTGGGGTAGCGGTGCGTCGCCGTGACGGAGCCTGATCCGCCCGTCTCGGTTGTCGTGCCACCACTGGTCGTCCCGTCACCCCAGTGCCAGCGTGACGTGTGCGTATCAAGCACGCTGGCATCGGTGAAGGTGGCAGTGGCCGTGACGACACTGCCCACGGTGAGGGGATCGCGGGGCGCGCTCACCGCGCCGATCGTCGGCGCGCGGTTCGTGATCTCAAGATCCACCGAGTCGGTGTCACACGCACTGTGCGAATCGCAGACCCGGAGATAGACCGGAAAGGTACGCGGGCCATCCAGGGGTGCCGCCGAGAAGGTCGCCGCCTGCCCGAATGTTTCATACGTGCCGTCGTCGTCAAGATCCCAGGCGATGGTGAGGGAATCACCATCAGGATCGGTGGATGCGGCGGCATCCAGTTGGACGGTGCCGCCTTCCGCGACGGTGTAGGGGCCGCCACCGTCCGCCACAGGTGGACGATTTTGGGTGACCGCAAGGCTGGCGGCCCTGGTGGGGGCGGGCCAGGCACTGCTCTGGAGCAGCAGGGCGACACAAACGAACAGGTGGATCAGGCTGGACAGCAGCGGCAGACGGCGGTGGTGCATCCGAACACTCCCTTGTGACACATGGCAGGGGACAGCGACAACATGGTGCGATTGAACCGACACGCACGGACGGTCGATCGAGATTTCTGGTGGACTCAGTCGGCGGAGCCGACCCACGTGGACGCGAGACACCGCCAGCCGCCCACGCTCGCACCGGGGGTAGCGCGAGGGGGCGAATGGCGGAACCGGTGCGGTCGCATCAGGGCAGCGTCGTCATGGGCGTTGCCCTGATCGATCGACGATGACCGATCTAGTACATCATAGTTCGCGCACACTGCGGGATCGGTTTCCGATACAAAAGCGATCCTATGAGCAGCATCTCCCCTGGGCCTGCGCGGGATCGGCATGACTCAGCTGGCCGGCAGGGTCGGCCATCGCTCCACGCTGGGCGTTCCAAGTGCCGTCTGCCAGGTGCGCTTCGCCAAACAGGACCACGGGCTGACACGGCACGGCCGTGGACGATCAGGGCAACGGAGACGAACAGGTGGATCCGGGCAGATAACGCCGCTGTCTGGCGGCGGTGGAGCATCCGAACGCTCCCGCGTGACAACCGGCAGGTCCAGCGACAGCGTGCTGCCCCATACCGCCCACGAACGAACGGGTGGATGAAAACGGACAGATGATGGCCGAGCCGACGAGCTGCTGGTCATGCGGACGCAGACGGCGCGGCCACGGATGGGCAGGCGGTCCTCCCGTGCGCGAGCCGATGCGCTTCCTCCACGATGCACTTGACGCGTGGTGTCGCGTGGGCGTGGTTCGGCTCGAACGCTGTGACGTTAAATGTCGGGCAGGAGGGGGGTGCAAGATCCTGCGAGGAAGCCTGGAGGCTCCGATGCAGGTGACCTATGGTAGCTCAACGCAGCTCGAATGCTGGGATCTCAGTTAGGTGTGAAATGGGCATGCTCCCGGCGATCGGCAGCCGATGTAAGGGACGGATGTGAATGCCTGTTTATACTATTAAACCAGGATTTCCGCAACCACCAGTGTGGGACTGGAGCAGCGGAAAGGGCTGCGACGGCGTGGCGACCCACAGCCTCGTGCCGCGCCTGCGCAATGCGGATCTCGTCCGGGCGATCAGGGTGGCCATGCGCGAAGCGATCGGCCGCCTTCTCGTACACGTTTTCATCCTAGCTGGAGCAACTGATGAGCACCGCACCGCTGATCGATCGTCCTCCCATGGTGTGAGCGGGGAGCCTGGTCAGCCACCGCTCCCAGCCGCGCACGCCACGCCCCGTTGGTTCCGTTCACGCGCCGCCCGCAGCGCGGCGACGAGCCGATCCGGGCGCGTGGTTTTCGGGAGAGCGGCGACTGCCCCGGCCCGCAGGCCGTCCCGCACGGCGTCATCGTCGCCACCCCCCGTGAACAGGATGATCTGCACATCGGGATAGGCACGCCGCAGCTGCGTCGTCGTAGCGATCCCATCCAGCAGCGGCATCTGCACATCCAGCAGCACGACATCCGGCTGGACCTGCGCCACCACCTCCAGCGCCTCGATGCCAGTGGCGGCTTCGCCGACGACCGCCACCTCGGGGTACCGCTCCAGCAGGCGGCGGGTGATCCACCGGAACGCCGGGTGATCATCAACGAGTACAATCCGAATCATCGTAGTCCTCCTCATGAGGTCGACTGCTCAGATGGGTGTCTGACCGCGGTGCATACGCTATGTCCTGCGCCGGGAACCTGCTGAGGCGGTACCCAACACAGCCAGGGCGGATCGACCCCAGGCCGATCCCGTTGGTCTAGTAGACCAGATCGCTGCCAGATTGCGGGATCGGCAACCGATCCAAAAACCGATCCGGTTAAGATAGTGTTAAAATAGTGGGAACAGCTACCTGCTCAGCCAGGCGCACGTCCGCGCCCGCGCTCGTCGCTGCGGGGCGGAGGGACGCTGCGGGTGACCACAGTGAACCGCCCACCGTGTCTCGGATGGTGGCACTGGCTGCTCCGGTCACCTGCGCGTTTGGAGACGATGCGATGCCCAACGATCAAGCGCATAAGTCTTTTGGATCATGGCTGCGGGAGCGGCGGAAAGCCCTCGATCTGACCCAGGCCGCCCTCGCCCACTGCGTCGGTTGCGCCGAGGTGACGATCCGCAAATTGGAAGCAGGCGTGCAGCGGCCTTCGCGCCAGATTGCCGAGCGCCTCGTCGGCTGTTTGGAGATTTCCCCCGACGAGCGGGCGGTGTTTCTGCAGGTCGCGCGTGGGGAACGCGGCCCAGATCGCTTACCCCCGGCCCGACCCCCTCGGGGTGCCGCGCCGCACGCCCGCGTGGCAGGACCGGTTGCACTGCTGCCGCTCGACACCGTCCCACCACCTGCGCCGCTGCCTGCGGGCTCGCGGATGCCGCTCAGCCGCAATCCGCTGTTTGTCGGGCGGGACGCCGATCTGCGCCAGCTGGCCCATGCCCTCACCGTGAGCGAGACGGCAGCCATTGGACAGGTCGAGATTGCCGCCGCGACGGGGCTGGGCGGGATCGGCAAGACGCAAC
>DASUTC010000230.1 GCA_036374795.1 Herpetosiphonaceae bacterium | reverse complement strand
CCTGCCGCGCGTCGGCGTGCGCGACAACTTCTTTGCCCTCGGCGGTCATTCCCTGCTTGCCACGCAGGTGGTTTCACGAGTGCGAGAAATGCTGGGAGTGGAGCTATCGCTGCGCGATATGCTTGAGTCTCCGACCATCGCCGATCTTGCCGTCGCGGTGGTCAAAGCCCGTCAGGTTTCGCCGGAGCTGAGCCCGCCGCCGCTTGAGCCCGCCCCGCGTGATCGCGCGCTGCCGCTGTCGTTTGCGCAGCAGCGCCTGTGGTTCCTGTCGCAGATGGACCCCACCAGCCCGGCCTATAACATCCCGAACGCGATGCGCGTGCGCGGCCCGTTGAATGCCGCTGCCCTTGAGCAGAGTCTCAATGCGATCGTGCGGCGTCATGAGGTGTTACGGAGCACATTCAGCGCCGAGGCGGGCCAGCCGGTACAGCTAGTTGCACAGACGCTCGTGGTGCCGCTGCCGCTCGTCGATCTTCAGTTCCTACCGCTGGAGGAGCGCGAGGGCGTGGCGATTAAAATGGCTGCCGACGAGGCCCAGCGTCCGTTCGATCTGCAAACCGGGCCGCTGCTGCGCGCCAACCTGCTTCAGTTGGACGCGGAAGATTATGTGCTGCTGTGGAGCGTGCATCATATTGCGGCGGATGGCTGGTCGATGAGCATCTTTATGCGTGAGCTGCTCACATGCTACCGAGCCTTTACGCAGGGATCGGCGATCGAAACGTCGCCGCTCCCGCCCCTGCCGATCCAGTACGCCGATTACGCCGTCTGGCAGCGGGGCTGGCTGCAAGGTGCCGCGCTAGAGGCTCAGCTTGACTACTGGCGGGAGCAATTAGCCGACGTGAGCGCGCTGCAACTCCCGACGGATTATCCACGTCCGGCAGTAGCAACGCTCAAAGGCACCAAGTACGAGTTTAAGATCGCGCCTGAGGTCATGGAGTCGCTACGGGCTCTTGGTCGGCGGGAGGGCGCGACGCTGTTCATGACGCTGCTGGCGGCGTGGCAGGTGTTGCTGAGCCGCTACAGCGGCCAGGACGACATCGCGGTCGGCACGCCGATCGCCAACCGCACGCGCGGCGAAACCGAGGACCTGATCGGTTGTTTCATCAACACGATCGTCCTGCGCACCAGCCTTGCGGAGGCCGCGACATTCCGAGAAGTGATTAAGCGCGCGCGCGCGGTTTGTCTGGGCGCGTACGCGCATCAGGATGTGCCCTTCGAGCAGGTGGTGGACGCCGTTGAGCCGGAGCGCGACCTGAGCCGACATCCCATCTTCCAGGTCATGTTTGCGCTACAAGCAGCGCCGAGTAAAACCCTGGAAACCGCCGAGCTATCGTTGAGCCCGCTGACGTTTGAGTACGGCATCTCGAAGTTCGATCTTAGCCTCTCGCTCAGCGAGACGAGCGTTGGCCTCTACGGTATTTTGGAATACAGCACGGATCTGTTCACGGCGGCGACGATCGCGCGCCTGACTGAGCATTTTACGGTGCTGCTGCAAAGCATTGCGGCTAATCACGATCATCCGCTGAGGACGCTGCCGCTGCTGACCGAGGCTGAGCAGCGGCGCTTGGGCGAGTGGAACGCGACGGCGTACGATTATCCGCGCGCGCCGCTGGTCCATGACCTGATCGCCCAGCAGGCGGCGCGCACGCCCACCGCCACCGCGTTAGTCTGTGGGGACGAGCGCCTGAGCTACGCCGCCCTGGAACGCCGCACCAATCAGCTCGCGCACCATCTGTGCAGCCTGGGCATCGGGCCGGAGCGGCGGGTGGCGGTCTGTCTCGATCGGTCGCTCGATCTGGTCGTGGCGCTGCTGGCCGTGCTCAAGGCGGGCGGCGCCTACGTCCCGCTCGATCCCGCCACCCCCGCCGAGCGCCTCGCCTTCATCCTCGCCGATTGCCAGGCCGAGGTGATCATCACGCAAGCCGCCCTGCGCAGCAGCCTA
>DASUTC010000229.1 GCA_036374795.1 Herpetosiphonaceae bacterium | reverse complement strand
GAACGCGCATGTGATCGTGGAGGAGGCGCCGACGCAGGCGGCATCGAGTGCGTCGCGGCCCGCGCACCTGCTGCTGCTCTCGGCGCGCACGCCGGGGGCGCTGGACGCGGCAACGGCGAATCTGGCGGCGTTCCTGCGGGGGCAGCCGGAGGTGGCGCTGGCGGACGTGGCACACACGTTGCAGGTCGGGCGGCGCGCCTTCGAGCACCGCCGCCTGCTGGTCTGCCGCGACACTGCCGAGGCCGTCGCGCTCCTCGACGGTGCCGATCCCCAGCGCCGCATCAGCCGCAGCCAGAAGCCCGCCGACCGTCCGGTTGCCTTCCTGTTCCCCGGCGTCGGCGATCACTACGTCGGCATGGCGCGCGACCTGTACGCCCAGGAGCCGATCTTCCGCGCGGCGGTCGATCGCTGCTGCCGCCTGCTCCAACCGCTGCTCAGCCAGGACCTCCGCGCGCTGCTCTACCCGGAGCCGGACCCGGCGACTAACGGCAGCGCCGCGCCGCTCGACTTCCGCGCCTTGCTCGGTCGGACCAACGGGACCGCCGCGTCGTCGCCGCTGCACCAGACGGCGCTGGCGCAGCCAGCGGTGTTTGTGGTCGAGTACGCGCTGGCGCAACTGCTCATGGCCTGGGGCATCCAGCCGCAGGCGATGCTGGGCTACAGCCTGGGCGAGTACGTCGCGGCCTGCGTCAGCGGCGTGCTCACGCTGGAAGACGCGCTGCGCCTGGTGGCGACGCGCGCGCAGTTGATCCAGCAGCTTCCGGCAGGCGCGATGCTGGCGGTGGCGGCCAGCGAGGCGGCGGTGCAGCCCTACCTCGGCAACGGCGTCTGCCTGGCGGTGGTCAACAGCCCGACCGCCTGCGTGCTCGCCGGGCCGCCCGACGCTATCGCGGCGGTCAGCGCGCGGTTGGAGGCCGCCGAGATCGCCTGCCGCGCGATCGACACCAGTCATGCCTTCCACTCGACGATGCTCGCGCCGATCGCCGCGCAGGTCACGACGCTGGCCCGCAGCCTGACGCTCAGCGCGCCGCGTATCCCCTACGTCTCGAACGTGACGGGCACCTGGATCACGCCGGAGCAGGCGACCGATCCCGCCTACTGGGCGCAGCACATGGTGCAGACCGTGCGCTTCGCTGACGGCGTGGGCGTGCTGCTGCGCGACGAGACGCTGGCGTTCGTGGAAGTCGGGCCGGGGCAAGCGCTGGGCTCGTTCGTGCGGCAGCACCCGGCGTGCAGCCGGGAGCGGATGAGCCTGGTGGTGAGCACGCTGCGGGCGGCGCACGAGCGGCAGGACGATCAGGCGCTGCTGCTGACGACGCTGGGACGGCTGTGGCTGCTGGATGTGCCGATCGACTGGGCGGGCTTTTACACGCATGAGGCGCGCCGCCGCATTCCGCTGCCGACCTATCCCTTCGAGCGCCAGCGCTTCTGGGTGGAGCCACGACGGCCCGGCCTGCTGACAAGCGCTGCTCAAGCTGCAACCGAGGGCAGAAAGGCAGATATTGGCGACTGGTTCTATCTGCCGCACTGGGTGAGCACACCGCTGTCGGCTGCCGCTGCCTCATCAAAAGCCTGGCTGGTTTTCGCCGATGAGACGGGCCTGAGCGCGCAGCTAGCCCAGCGGATCGAGCAGGCGGGTCATCGGGTCGTCGTTGTCTCACGTGGCGCGCAATTCGCCGAGCATAGCCAGAATCACTTCACGATTCGGCCTGCATCGCGCGAAGATTACACGGCGCTGCTCGATCTGCTGAAAGCACGGAACACATTCCCGCAGGCGATTGCCCATCTTTGGAACGCTCCCGGTGCCGACACCTTGACCACCGATGGGATCGGCTTCGCCAATGGGCTGGAATCCGGCTTCTATAGCATGGTCGCGCTCACGAAGGCGCTCAGCCACCATGATCTGGAAACGCCGCTGTGGATCACCGCGCTCTCGACGGGCGTGCAGCCCGCGATCGGCGATGAGCCGTTGGCGGCTGAACAGGCTCCGCTGCTCGGCATCTGTAAAGTCATCCCGCAGGAGAATTTATCGCTGAAGTGCCGCAGCGTCGACGTGCTTGCGCCGCTACCCGGCAGCGCCGAAGAATCCGCGCTGCTTGCCCGGCTCACGACCGAGCTGCTGAGCGAGTCGAAGGACCTGACCGTCGCCTACCGTGGCGAGCAGCGCTTGACGCAGCGCTACCGGCCCGAACGCCTGGAGCCGATGTCGGGTGTGCCCGCGCGGCTGCGGCAGGGCGGCGTGTACCTGATCACCGGCGGCCTGGGCGGAATCGGCATGCATATGGCCGAATATCTGGCGCGCACGGTTCAGGCGAAGCTGGTTCTGGTCGGGCGAGCGGGGCTGCCCAGCCGCGAAACGTGGGCTGATTGGCTGGCAGCACATGCCGATGACGATTCGACAAGCCGCCGTATT
>DASUTC010000228.1 GCA_036374795.1 Herpetosiphonaceae bacterium | reverse complement strand
CGGCGACCTCGCGCGCTACCTGGTCGACGGCACGCTCGAATTCGTGGGCCGGAGCGACGATCAGGTCAAGATCCGGGGGTATCGCATCGAACTCGGCGAGGTCGAGGCCGCGCTGACCCAGCACGAGGCCGTCCGTGAGGCAGTCGTCGTGGCGCGCGCCGATGCCGACCGTAGCGAGCAGCGCCTGGTGGCCTATCTGGTGGCGCACGAGGGCGCAATAGTGCCGAGCGCCGAGGCGCTGCGTGCCTTCCTGCTGCGCACGCTGCCCGCCTACATGGTCCCCAGCGCTGTTGTGCCGCTCGCCGCTTTGCCGCTCACCCGTCACGGCAAGGTCGATCGCAAGGCCCTGCCCAATCCGGAAGAAAGCCAGGCTGATCCTGCCGCGTCGTATGTCGCGCCGCAGACCGCCGCCGAGCAGACCTTAGCCCAGATCTGGGCGGCGGTCCTGCGTCGCGAGCAGGTCGGCATCCACGACAACTTCTTTGCCCTAGGCGGCGATTCGATCCTGAGCATTCAGATCGTTGCGCGTGCTACTGAGGCGGGACTACGTATCACGCCGCGCCAGCTCTTCGAGTATCAGACCATCGCCGCGCTCGCAGCGGTCGTCGATAGCGCGCCAGTTGTGATCGCCGAGCAGGGCCTTGTCACCGGCGATGTGCCGCTGACGCCGATCCAGCGGCATTTCTTCGAGCGGAACCTGCCGGATGTGCATCACTTCAACCAGTCGATCGTGCTCGAAGCCGAGGAAGCGCTTGATCCAGCGCTGCTCGCACAGGCGGTCCAGTATCTCCTGGTCCATCACGACGCGCTGCGGCTGCGCTTTCACGCCACCGACGCGGGCTGGCACCAGGAGAACGCCGGGCTCGAAGAGGGCACGGTCTGGTCCGAGATCGATCTCTCGGCGCTGCCGCCTGCCGAGCAAGAAGCGACGCTCGCATCAACCGCCGCAGCGCTTCAGGCGAGCCTGAACATCACGCGGGGGCCGCTGCTGCGGGCGGCGCTGATCACCTGCGGTCCCACGCAGCCGCAGCGCCTCCTGCTCGTCGTCCATCA
>DASUTC010000227.1 GCA_036374795.1 Herpetosiphonaceae bacterium | reverse complement strand
CGGCGACCTCGCGCGCTACCTGGTCGACGGCACGCTCGAATTCGTGGGCCGGAGCGACGATCAGGTCAAGATCCGGGGGTATCGCATCGAACTCGGCGAGGTCGAGGCCGCGCTGACCCAGCACGAGGCCGTCCGTGAGGCGGTCGTCGTGGCGCGCGCCGAAGTGGACGACGCCGAGCGTCGCCTGGTGGCCTATGTCGTGCCGAACATGGATAGCAGCATGGATCTTGGCGATCTGCGCGGGTTCCTGCTGCGCTCGCTACCCGCCTACATGGTGCCCAGCGCCTTTATCATCCTCAACGAACTGCCGCTCACCCGTCACGGCAAGGTCGATCGTAACGCCCTGCCTGCCCCGGAGCAGATGCAATCCGAGCAGGATACGACCTATGTCGCGCCGCGTACTCCGGTAGAAGACGTGCTGGTTAACATTTGGGCCGATGTGCTGCGGCACCAGCGCGTCGGGATTCGCGACAGCTTCTTCGAGCTTGGCGGCCACTCGCTGCTGGCGACGCAGCTTATCTCGCGGGTGCGTGAGACATTTCAGGTTGAATTGCCGCTCCGAACTCTGTTCGAGTCGCCGACGGTCGAAGGTCTTGCTCGACAGGTGATCAGCGCGCGGCAGGATATGGCAGGCGCAATCGCGCCCTCGATCGTGCCTGTCTCACGCGAAAGCGCGCTGCCGCTCTCGTTCGCCCAGCAGCGCCTCTGGTTCCTCAACCAACTAGACCCCGGCAGCTCGGCTGATAACATGCCCGCCGCGCTGCATCTGACGGGATCGCTCGACCGATTGGCGCTGGAGCAGAGTCTCAGCGAGATTGTGCGGCGACATGAGGTGCTACGGACAAGATTTGTTACGGAACAGGGACAGCCGGTGCAGGTGATCGCCCCGACTACGCCTGTGACGCTGACGTTGATCGACCTGCATGATCTGCCGGAGGCGGAGCGCGCAACAATGGTGATGCAGCTCGCCACTGCCGAAGCGCGCCGTCCATTCGATCTTCAGCGCGATTCGCTGCTGCGCGCCACGCTGCTGGTGCTCGGAGCGGATGATTATGTCTTGTTGCTGACGCTCCATCACATCATCGCCGATGGCTGGTCGTGGAGCATCCTATTCCGCGAGCTCACCGCCTGCTACACGGCACAGATGGTAGGCGCGGCGATAGCTCTACCCGAACTACCGATCCAGTATGCCGACTTCGCGTACTGGCAGCGCCAATGGCTGCAAGGCGCGGTGCTTGAGCAGCAGCTTGACTACTGGCGCCAGCAACTTGCCGGTCTGGCCCCGCTCCAGGTGCCGACCGATCACCCGCGTCCGCCCGTGCCTTCTGCTAAAGGAAGTAGCCATAGCTTCATCATCTCGCGATCGTTGACTGATGATCTGATGGCCCTGAGCCATCGCGAAGGTGTCACGCTCTTTATGACGCTGCTGGCGGCGTGGCAGGTGTTGCTCAGCCGCTACAGCGGCCAGAGTGACATCGCGGTCGGCACGCCGATCGCCAACCGCACGCGCGGTGAGATCGAGGACCTGATCGGCTGCTTTATCAATATGTTGGTACTGCGTACCGACCTGGCGGGCGATCCCTCATTCCGCGACGTACTCCAACGGGTACGTGAGGTATCCCTGGGCGCGTATGCGTACCAGGAGGTGCCGTTCGAGGAAGTGGTGGATGCGCTGCAACCGGCGCGTGATCTGAGCCGTCATCCGCTCTTCCAGGTCATGTTCGCGCTTCAGAACGTCTCGATGGCTCTGCCGAGCTTGCCGGGTCTGACTGTAAAACCGCTGTCAGTCGACTTTGGAACGGTTAAGCTCGATCTTAGTCTGTCGATAGCTGAAACCAGCGCCGGCCTCTCTGGAACGCTGGAATACAGCACGGATCTGTTCACAGCGGCGACGATCGCGCGGCTGATCGAGCACTTCACGGTGCTGCTGCATGGCCTGGTGGCCGATCCCAAACAGCGCATTGCCGAGCTGCCGCTGCTGACCGAGGCCGAGCGGCAGATGCTAGACGCATGGAACGCGACGGCGTACGACTATCCGCGCGCGCCGCTGGTCCATGACCTGATCGCGCAGCAGGCGGCGCGCACGCCCACGGCCACCGCGCTAGTCTGGGGCGACGAGCGCCTGACCTACACCGCGCTCGAACGTCGCGCCAATCAGCTCGCGCACCATCTGTGCAGCCTGGGCGTCGGGCCGGAGCGACGGGTGGCGGTCTGTCTCGATCGGTCGCTCGATCTGGTCGTGGCGCTGCTGGCCGTGCTCAAGGCGGGCGGCGCCTACGTCCCGC
>DASUTC010000226.1 GCA_036374795.1 Herpetosiphonaceae bacterium | reverse complement strand
AATACGTCAGACTACCGTGGCCGGAAAAGCAGCGGCTCGACAGGGCGCTACAAACGCATCCACCCCCCTCAAAGGAGAGAACAAGGGCAATGCTGAAAGGAACGCTCACGCTGAACCGCAAGCTGCTGCTGTGCTTCGTCGCGCTGATCTTCTCGAGCGCGGTCGCCTCCGCAGCACCAGGCACTCCGGGCTTCTACCGCGTCAGCGATTCGACGCATAATCTGTATGTGCGGATGAATGCGGGCGGCTTTGTGATCGGCACCGTGGCAGGAAAAAACAGCCCCTACTTCCCCAACAAGACCATCTCGGACGGCTTCTATCTCAAAGATACCGGCGATGGCTTCTGGCAGTGGGGCTATGCCTATGGCACCACCAACCTCTGTGGCTGGATCGAGGGCAACTATCTCAACCCGACGCGCCTCTCCAATAGCGAGCCGTCCTGCCCCAACCCGAAATACACCGGCGGCGGTGGCTGGGATTCGCGGAATCACCTGCTGACCTACTATGCCTCGCAGGTCAACGACTGTGGCGCTTCGGGCGATGCGTGCAGCGGCAGCAACAGCACGATCGTCCCGGTCAATGGCGGCGGTCAGTGGGGCCTGTACGGCAACTATTTCTCCGGCGGCTTCCACTATCAGTATGCCAACGTCGCGATCAATAGCTCGACCCGGGTCGGCTGGCGCTATGTCACCAAAGACAGGCAGGCCGTGCTGATCCACGATGTGACGCATGGCATCTGGGGCTTCGTGCCGCGCGGGGCGCTGCCCTACTGCCTGCCTCACACGGGCGGCAACTCGATCTGCGGGTAGCCGCGACCGAAGAAGCTTGCGCGCAGACGCGCACTCCCATTGGCGGCGGGGCCCGGGCCTCGCCGCCGCGCTGTGTCTGCGATACCCATGAGCCTGGCCCACGATTGGCACGTTTTCGACGACATGCGATAATCAGCCCATGACCACACATCAAGGATGAATTGCATGAACGAGGTGACAGCGTTACTCTCCGATCTGGTCGCGATCGACTCGATCAATCCCGATCTGGTGCCGGGCGCGGTAGGAGAGCAGGCCATTGCGGGTTTTGTGGCCGCCTGGCTTGAGCGCGCCGGGCTGGACGTGACGATCGACGAGCCGGTGCCGGGGCGGCCAAGCGTGGTTGCAATGGCGCGGGGTAGCGGCGGCGGGCGCTCGCTGATGCTCAACGCGCACATCGATACCGTCGGCGTCACCGGCATGGAGCAGCCACATAATCCAAGCATTATCGGCAACTACCTCTACGGTCGCGGCGCGTACGACATGAAGGGCGGTCTGGCGGCGATCATGCTGGCAGGCGCGGCTGCCAGACGCCATCATCTGCGCGGCGATGTAATCGTGACCGCCGTGGCGGACGAGGAGTACCAGAGCATCGGCACCGAGTCGATCGTCAAGCGCTGGCGGGCAGACGCGGCGATCGTCACCGAGCCGACGCAGCTACAGGTCTGTATCGCCCACAAAGGCTTTACCTGGCTGGAAGTCGAGACGACCGGCGTGGCGGCGCATGGCTCGCGCCCGGATCTTGGCGTGGATGCGATTGCGAAGATGGGCCATGTGCTGGTGGTCCTGGAGCAGCTTGATCGGGAGTTACGGGCAGCGCCGACCCATCCACTGCTGCGCAGCGGCTCGCTCCATGCATCGCTGATCCGGGGCGGGCAGGAGGCGTCGAGCTATCCGGAGCGCTGTACCGCGACGATCGAGCGGCGCACGATACCCGGCGAGACACAGGCGATCGTCGAGGAGCAGATCCAGGCGGTGCTGGATCGCATCGCCGCCGCCGATCCCAGCTTCAAGGCCACCTTCCGCACCACCTTCGTCCGGTCGCCCTTCGAGGTGGCCGCCGACGCGCCGATCGTTGTGGAGCTGGCCCGGCAGGCGCAGCGGCTGCTTGGCTCCGAGCCGAAGCTCGTCGGCGAAACGCCCTGGATGGACGCGGCGATCCTTTCGGCGGCGGGCATTCCCACGGTGGTCTTCGGTCCCAGCGGCACGGGCGCTCACGCCGTGGTGGAGTGGGTCGACCTCGATTCGGTCGAGCAGTGCGCAAACGTGCTCCTGGCGACGGCTGTCGAGTTTTGCGGATAGCATGCTCCTGCTGGCATGGCCCCAGGGAATGCTGCCCCCTAGACAGCGCTCCACGATCGTGCTATACATGTTTTTACAAACTTTAAACTACGGAGCGCCGATTTCGCCAACATCCGCCAGGAGCACCAGATGACACGAACAAATACCTTCTTCGCAGCGCTCATCGGCCTGTTCGTCGCTCTCGCCACCGTCGCCGCACGCCCCGTAGAGGAGCAGCAGATCCAGGCGGCGACTACCGGATTCCTGCCGCTGACCGAGATGGGATCGAGCACCTATCTCGGCTTTTCGGGCGGCCTCTACCCCAACGCCAGCAACATCATGCCCAGCGATCACCAGAGCGTAGGCCTGGACCGCGCCCGCGCGATCCGCCCGCTGGACACGCAGGGCAATCCCAGCGCGAGCGGCAAATACGTCATGCTCTCGATCGGCATGTCCAATACCACCCAGGAATTCTGCTCGCAGAGCGGCGCGCTGCCCTGCGACTGGTGGACATTTATGGGCCAGGCCGCTGCCGACAGCACCGTCAACAAAGGGCATCTGGTCATCGCCAACGGAGCGCAGGGCGGCAAGGCGGCAGCCTACTGGGACTCGCCCGCCGATCCGGATTACAATCGCGTGCGCGACAACGTGCTTGCGCCGCAGAGCCTCTCGGAAAAACAGGTCCAGATCGTCTGGGTGAAGGTCGCCAACCCAGGACCAACCACCTCGCTGCCGTCATCATCCGCCGACGCATATATCCTTGAGCAGCAGATGGGTAATATCGTCCGGGCGCTCAAGGTGCGCTACCCCAACGTGAAACAGGTATTCATCTCTAGCCGCATCTACGCCGGATACGCCACAACCACCTTGAACCCTGAGCCCTACGCCTACGAATCGGGCTTTGCGGTCAAGTGGCTGATCGAGGCGCAGATCCGGCAGATGCGCACCGGCACGATCGATCCGCAGGCTGGCGATCTGAATCACACTACCGTCGCGCCGTGGGTGGCCTGGGGCGCGTACACCTGGGCAGACGGCACCAACGCCCGATCCGATGGCCTGACATGGCAGCAGGCCGACTTCCAGAGCGATGGAACCCATCCTTCGCAATCGGGTGAGCGCAAAGTCGGTAGACTCCTGCTCAACTTCTTCAAAGCCTCGCCGGTGACGCGGTGCTGGTTTGTTGTCGGCGGAACCTGTCCATAGTTTCGGGTTCAGGCCCTCACCCCAATCGCCGCCCAAAGGGCACCCGGCCACCCCTCTCCCATCGCCTATGGCACAGGAGAGGGGAAGCTCGGTTCTCTACCCTTTGTTCTTTGTTCTTTGTTCTGGCTCTCCGTCAGGCGAGGCGGCCACCACCCGTCGGCGCGGGCAGATGTTGAGCCAGACCGACGAGCGGCAGCGTCAGCGTAACCGTCGTGCCCTGGCCGACGCTGCTGCTCAAGGCGACATGTCCTCCATGCGTCTCGACGATGCTCTTGACGATCGACAGGCCCAGGCCGGAGCCGCCGCTGGCGCGAGCGCGCGCCTGATCGACGCGGTAGAAACGATCCCAGACATGCGGCACGTCCTCGGCGGGAATGCCCACGCCCGTATCCGCGATCATCATCACGGCAGCATCGTGGCGCTTCGTCACCGTCACCGCGATGCTGCCGCCCTCCGGCGTGAATTTGCGGGCGTTCTCCAAGACATTCAACAGCACCTGCCGCAGCCGGTCGGGGTCGCCGCGCACGACGATGCCGGGCACAAGCGTGAGCGACCACTGGTGATGCGGCGCGAGGCCGCGAAACTCGTTGATCGTATCCTGCACCAGCGCGCCAAGCTCGGTATCTTCGCAGCGCAGCCGTGGATGCGCATCCAGCCGCGAGAGCGTCAGCAGATCGTCTACCAGCCGTCCCATGCGCTCAAGCTCGCTGTTCATCCGTTGCAGCGAGCGGCGCTGCTGCGCGGGATCGGAGGCCGCGCCGAGCATCAGCAGATCGACGTTGCCGCTGACCACTGTGAGCGGCGTGCGCAGCTCGTGAGCGGCGTCGGCGATGAAGCGGCGCTGTGCGGCGAAGGACCCCTGGAGCTGCGCGACCATCTGATCGAATGTCGCGCCGAGCACGCCAATCTCGTTGCGGCTGCGTAGTCCCGTCCGCGCGTCGAGATCGCCCTGCCCGACACGCTGGCTGATGCCGACGACGCGCCGCAGCGGATTGAGGATCGTGTGTGTCGCCCAAAAGCTGAGCAGCAGCGCCGTGAGCGCCACCAGCATCGTCCCGCCGACCAGAACAAAGGCGAGCCAGCGCAGCAGCGTGTACATCTGTTGTAGTGGCGTCGCCACCTGGAGCACGCCGACGAGCCGGGCGCTATCGTAGATCGGGATCAGCACCGCGAGCTGCTGATCGAGGCCGTGATAGTCGGTGTAGCTGACCTGCTGATCGCCACGCAGCACGCGCTCGAAGACCCGGCGATCGGGCGCTGGCGGCGCGGATAGCTCCGGTGGTCCAAAGCGCCGACTAAAACCAAATCGGTTCTTCGCGGCCTCGACTGTCCCGCGCAGCGCAACC
The DNA here is from genome assembly GCA_036374795.1 of Herpetosiphonaceae bacterium. Classification (NCBI taxonomy): domain Bacteria; kingdom Bacillati; phylum Chloroflexota; class Chloroflexia; order Herpetosiphonales; family Herpetosiphonaceae; species Herpetosiphonaceae bacterium. The sequence continues at coordinate 9,148 of DASUTC010000226.1, read as the reverse complement.
GTGCCGTCGGTCTGATACACAACCGCGCTCGTGTCCTGCGTGGACAGCGCCTCGACGATCGCCTGTAGCTCCGTCCGCAGCGCATCGCTCAGCGGCGCGCTGGGCAGCCGCGACCACGGATCGAGAGCGCTGGTCGGTGGCAGCTCGGCGCTGTCGTCCAGCAGCATGAGCGCGCGCGTACGAAGCTGCTCCGCACTCTGATCGAGCAGAAACGCTCGCACCGAAACAAAGAGCACCGCGCTGAACACCACCAGCAGCAGCACCATCATCAGCGTCACCGCCAGCGATAGTTGCAGCCGCAGCGACCAATTTGCCCACCGTTGGCGCATGCTTTAGCCTCGAATCATATAGCCGACGCCGCGCACCGTCTGGATGCGCTGCCGATCGCGATCACCCAGCTTCTCGCGCAGCGCCGAGATATGCACCTCGACCACGTTGGTATCGCCGACGTACTCGTAGCCCCAGACGCGATTGAGCAGCGCCTCTTTGGTCAACACCTGATTGGGATGCGCCATCAAGGCTTCGAGCAGATCGAACTCACGCGGCGTCAGATAGACCGGCGTATCGGCGACGCTCACCTGATGCGTGTCGCGGTCGAGACGAATATCGCCGCTCTGCAACATATGCGGCAGCGCGATCCGCCGCCGACGCAGCACCGCCCGCACGCGCGCCAGCAGCTCCTTGAACTTGAACGGCTTGACCAGATAATCGTCCGCGCCGCTCTCAAGACCGCGAACCGTATCGTCCAGCTCGTCGCGCGCCGTCAACATCAGCACGGCGATGTCATCATCACGTCGCAGCCGGTCGAGCACGTCGAAGCCATTCAGGCCAGGCAGCATCACGTCGAGGATCACCAGATCGGGACGAAAATCGCGCACAGCCTGAAGCGCGGCAGAGCCATCGTCGACCGTGCGTATGGTATAGCCCTCGTAGGTCAGACCCGTCTCCAAAAATTCCGTGATCGTGGGCTCGTCATCGACCACCAAGATCCGCACGTCACGTACGTCAGAACGCTCCATAGGCCGCCTTCGCTATGCATCCACCGGTAACTCGTAATGATCGCCTCATCCCAAGTATACCGCTCTTGTGAAGCAGCACGCGCAGAAACGCGCGGCGTCCCCAAGCACGCCGTTTGACGTGGTTGGGGACAGTGCATTGTCGATCGATATGTGGCTACAATATCCGCGTCTCGCCGGTCGCCGGAGGTTCGGGCGGCGCGCCCGGCTCCTGGCTCGACGGCGGCGCTGGCTGCGGCGGCGTGTAGGGCTGACCCTGCTGTTGCTGTGGCGGGGCAGGCGGCTGCGCCTGGTATGCCTGTGGCCCGCCAGCGGGATGGCTGTACTGAGCACCGCCTGGCCCGCCCCAATGCCCTGGCCCACCCGGCCCGCCCCAGTGCCGTGGTCCGCGCCGCCGACCTGAGAGTAGCCACAGGCCCGCGCCGATCAGCAGCAGCGGCACGATCAGCCGCAGCCCGCCGAACGGAAAGAAGAACGGAGCGAAGTGTCGTCGCTCGCCAAAGCCGTGCCACTCCCTGCCGTGGCCGCGAGCATCTGGAGCAGCCGGTGCCTGCTCAGCCTGTGGCGCGGCTCGCTCAGCTCCCGCTTGGGGCGCGGCCTGAGGTGCCTGCTGGCGATAGCCGGGACCATACTCGCGCCCGAAGCCGTCGAAGCCCAGCCAGGGACCGCGCGGCCCGCCAAAGAACAGCGCGCCCAGCCCAATCCCGATCAGCAGCGGCAGCAGCCAGAAACCTCCGCGCGGCCCACGCCTGAACCATGGCCCGCGACCATATTCACCTGGATGCATGTGTCTCCTCCTTAAGCATGTGCATTGCTCATCGATCGTAATGGCTGTAGTGTAGGCAGCGCAGCTTAAGAAACCGGCGGCGATTTCTAAAGATTTCCTGAAGCTCTACCGGGCCGCGTGGCACAGGCACGATCATGTTATGTCAACGATACTATCGTGTACATTGCCGTTTCGCATCAGGCATGCTATGCTCGCGGTCAGGTCGGCGCGTTGACCACCGGATAACCGCTCCACTGGCAATCCAGCGAACAAAGGAAGATCATGCACAAGCATAGACCAGCAGCATGGCCGATCAGCATAGTCGTCGTCGCGCTCCTTGGGCTGGCCTCCAGCAGCGACATCGGCAGCCAGGCGCCAGGTGACAGGCAGCGCGCCGACAGCGATAAGGACGCCTCCAAGAGCGAGCTACGAGTGCTCTTTATCGGCAATAGCCTGACCTACAGCAACGACATGCCCGCGATCGTCGAGGCGCTGGCAAAGGCGAGCGGAGAGCGGCGGCTGGTCCATAAAACGATCGCATCGGGCGGCGTTGGGCTTGAGGACCACTGGCATCAAGGCCCCGCGCGCAAAACGATCGCGCAGGGTAGCTGGGATGTGGTTGTGCTTCAGCAGGGTCCTTCCGCGCTGCCGGAAAGCCGCACGATCCTGCTCGACTACTCACGCCGGTTTGCGGAGGAGATTCGCCGCGCCGGGGCCAGGCCCGCGCTGTATATGGTCTGGCCCGCCACCGACCGCTTCCGTGACTTCGATCGCGCCAGCGAATCGTATCAAATCGCCGCCAAGGATATACAGGCCATGCTCTTCCCGGCGGGAGAAGCCTGGCGGGCAGCCTGGCGGCGCGATGCCAGGGCCGCGCTCTACTCCCGCGACGGGCTGCATCCGTCCGTTTTCGGATCGTATTTGACCGCGCTGGTGGTCTATGAGCAGTTATACGGCAGCGCTCCCACGAATCTCCCACCACGATTGACCGTCCAATCCAGATCGGTACGGCAGATCGAGCTACGGCCCGACCAGATCGAGCTGCTGCGGGTGGCGGCGCAGGAGGCGAATCAGAAGTTTGGGCGACGCTAGTCCGCACCGGCTGATACGCTCCCAGACAGGCAGCGACACGTCGTTGAGGCAGGAGCAGCGCTAACATTTGACAGGCGTGTATCTTTTGACTTATATTTATATTATTGAGGCTTTCGGAGACAATGAGGTCATCGCCCGATCAGCTTGATCCATTTTCCTTTCCCTGGTTTTTTCCACGAAACCAGATCGATGAGACGTAGCAGATGATACCCCGCATGGTACTCAACAGCAGGCAACTCAGGCAGCAACAGCATATCAGCGCGGCACATCTGCGAGGTCTGATGCCCTCGTCCAGCGCGGCTCACTCCAGCCAATTTCCGCCCGGCGGCAACACATCACCTCATCCCAGGCACAACCATCGAGCCATTGTCTCGGCAGCACCGTACCGTTTGCGCATGTTTTCCTGAACGACCGATGTAGAGCGTTGAGCCGTAACGCTTCTACGCGGCGTGGATCACGGAGGAATACATTCTGCTAACCAGCCCACAGGATACTCCACAGCCCGTTTAGCCCTGCCCACACGTTTGCCCGATACATCCCGCTTCGTCGCTCGTGGCGGAATCACGATCCGTGCGGCTCCAAGCCATAAAAATAGAGAACAGCCGCTTTCAGATCGGTACATCGGCTGTACAGGGAGCCGGTAGCCTGCTCCCGAGCGACAAGCTCATTCCAACAGCCCGTATCGTCGGGCTCTGCGGTGACAACGACTCCCCCCTGAGCGACATTGGTTGTCTCACCCATGCTCGACGCCGCCAGATCCGGTCGCACCGATCCAGCCACATCTTTGGAACAGGGAGCTACTCTATGTTCGATCCCGGCGACGGAACATCGATGAGCGAGTTTGTGGATCAACGCTCATTAGTCACCTGGAGCCACACGCGCCACACCGACCAGCAAGCGTCGTGCTTCTCGGCCCTGTTCGAGGCGCAGGCGGCACAGAGGCCCGAGTCGATCGCCGTCATCTACGGACAGCAGCATCTCACCTACCAGGAATTGAATCGGCGCGCGAACCAGCTTGCCCACTACCTGCGGCGGTTGGGCGTTGGGCCGGATGTGCGCGTTGGCCTGTGCGTCGAGCGCTCGCTCGATCTTGCGGTCGGTGTGCTAGGCATCCTCAAAGCGGGCGGCGCGTATGTGCCGCTCGATCCCACCTATCCCCCGGCACGCCTCCAGCTCATGCTGCAAGACGCGCAGACGGCGGTGCTCGTCACACAGCGGCGGCTGGTTGAGATGCTATCCCAGGGGGAGGCTGCCGGTCATGCGCGGCGGATTTGTCTTGACGCCGATGCGTCCATCATCGCCCAGCAGCCAGCCAGCGATCTCGCCAGCGGCGTGCTGCCCGATCACCTGGCGTATGTGATCTACACCTCCGGCTCGACCGGCAGACCGAAGGGCGTGCTGGTGACACATCGCGGGATCGCCAGCCTGAGCCAGACCCAGATCCGCAGCTTCGCGGTGACACCCGACGCGCGCATCCTGCAATTCGCATCGCTCAGCTTCGATGCCGCCGTCTGGGAAATGTGCATGGCCTGGCTTTCCGGCGCAGCGCTGGTGATCGCGCCTACCGACGCGCTGCTGCCCGGCCCGGCGCTGATCGACACGCTGCGCGACTACGCGATCACCACCGTGACGCTACCTCCGGCGGTGCTGACCGTACTACCGGATGCCGCCCTACCGGCGCTACGGACGATTATCGTCGCGGGCGAGGCATGTCCTGGCGCGGTCGTCGCGCGCTGGGCGGTGGGACGGCAGCTCTTCAACGCCTACGGCCCGACCGAAACCACGATCTGCGCGACAGTCTCCGACGCGCTGAGCGGCTCCACAGCCCCACCCATCGGGCGCGCGCTGCCGAACATGTGCGTGTATCTGCTGGATGCGCGGATGCAGCCGGTGCCGGATGGCGCGCCAGGCGAGCTGTGTGTCGGCGGCATCGGGCTGGCGCGCGGCTACCACCGGCGGCCCGACCTGACCGCCGAGCGCTTCGTGCCTGATCCGTTCAGCCAGATCGGAGGCGCGCGGCTCTACCGTACCGGCGATCTGGCGCGTTGCCTGCCGGACGGCAACATCGAGTACCTGGGGCGGATTGACCAGCAGGTCAAGATTCGTGGCTTTCGGGTCGAGCTGGGCGAGATCGAGGCCGCGCTGCGCCAGCATCCCGCCGTGCGCGATGCAGTGGTGCTGGCACGTGAGGACGGGAACGGCGACAAGCGGCTGGTAGCGTACGTCGTGAGAGAACAAGCGAACAAAGAACCGGAAACTCGAAACTCAGCACTCACAACTCGGAACGCCGATCTCCGCGCCTACCTTGCCAACTATCTGCCCGACTATATGGTGCCGCGCGCGTTTATCTTTCTCGACGCGCTGCCGCTGAATGCCAACGGCAAGCTCGACCGCAGCGCGCTGCCCGCGCCCGACAGCATGCGACCCGATCTCGATACGGCGTTTGTGCCGCCGCGCACGCCCACAGAGGCACTGCTGGCCGAGATCTGGGCGCAGGTGCTGGGCCTCGATCGGGTCGGAGTGGACGATCATTTCTTGCTGCTGGGCGGCCATTCCCTGGCGGCGACACAGGTCGTCGCGCGCATTCGCGACCGGCTGGCGGTCGATCTTCCGCTGCCGACGCTCTTCACGCTGCCCACGGTGGCCGAGCTGGCTGTGGCGCTGGACGCTGCCCGCGATGTGGGATCGATGCAGACCGAGGCGATTCCGCTTGCGCCCCGCGACGGCCTGCTGCCGCTGACGTTTGCGCAGGAGCAGGTCTGGCTTTTGCAGCAGTTGACGCCGACCAACCAGTCGTATAGCGCCCAGTCCACGCTGCGCTTCCGTGGCGCGCTCGATGTCGCCGTGCTGCGCCAAAGCCTTAACGCGCTGGTCGCGCGCCACGAGATCTTGCGGACGACCTTTCCTGAGATCGGCGGCCATCCCGTGCAGCGCATCGGCGATCCCTGGCACGTCGCGCTGCCACTCGTCGATCTCTCGTCGTCGCCTGAGGCCGAGCGCGAGGCCATTGTGCGGCAGGTGATCGACGCGGAGTTTTACGCGCCCTTCGACGTGGAGCGGCTGCCGCTGGTTCGCTGGACGCTGGTGCGGCTCGGACCCGACGAGCATCTGCTGATTCATGTCGAGCATCACTTCGTGCATGATGGCTGGTCATACGCGGTCTTTCTGCGCGAGCTGTTTCAGCTCTACCGCGCGGGAGTCACCGGCCAGCCAGCCGCCCTGCCGCCCCTACCGCTTCAGTTCGCCGATTACGCGGTCTGGCAGCGCCAATGGCTGCTCAGCGCCGAGGCCGAGCGCCAGCGCGCCTACTGGCGGCGCATCCTGGCGGGAGCGTCGCCCGTGCTTGAGCTGCCGACCGACTACCCGCGCCCGGCGATGCAGCGCTTCCAGGGCACGTCGGCGCGGATCGAGCTGCCGCCCGCACTGTGTACCGCCGCCCGCGCTACCGCGCAGGCCGAAGGCGTGACGCTGTACATGCTGCTGCTGACGGCGTTCGTCACGCTGATGCGACGCTACAGCGGCCAGACAGATATTCTGGTCGGCTCCGGCGTTGCGAATCGCCGGACCCGTGAGACGGAGACGCTGATCGGCATGATCGTCAACATGGTCGTGCTGCGCGCGAACCTGCCGGGCAATCCCACCGCCCGCGAGCTGCTGCGGCATGTCCGCGACGTGGCGCTCGAAGCGTACGCCCATCAAGACCTGCCCTTTGAGCAGGTCGTCGAGGCCGTCGCGCCGCAGCGCACGCTGCGCTACAACCCAATCTTCCAGGTCGCGTTCAACTTCCATGACTCGCCGCTGCCGGAGCTTGAGCTGCCGGGGCTGACCGTCGAAGTCAACGAGGCGCTCAGCAACGGATCGGCCAAGTTCGACCTGAACATCGTCGCGATCCCGCGCGCCGAGCAGCACCTGGGGCAGCGCGAGCGCGCCGCAGACGATGGTATCACGCTGGTCTGGGAGTACAACACCGACCTGTTCAGCGCCGCGACGATCGAGCGGATGGTCACACACTTTCAGGCGTTGATCGGGCAGATCGCGGCCAATCCTGAGCAGCGCATCGGCAACCTGCCGCTGCTGAGCGAGGCCGAGCGCCAGCAGATCGTCGTGGAGTGGAACGCCACCGCAACGCCCTATCCGCACGATCGCTGCATCCACCAGCTCTTCGAGGAGCAGGCCGCGCGCACGCCGGATGCGCTGGCCGTGGTGTGTGGCGACCAACGACTGAGCTACCGTGAGCTGGACCAGCGTGCCAATCAGCTTGCCCATCACCTGCGTGTGCTGGGCGTCGGCGGGCGTTCTCAGCGAGAGACGCTGGTGAGCGTTTACCTGGAGCGCTCGATCGAACTGATGGTGGCGATCCTGGGCGTGCTTAAAGCGGGCGGCGCGTACGTCCCACTCGACCCGGCCTATCCGACCAGCCGCCTAGCGTTTATGCTGGCGGAGACACAGGCCCCGGTGCTGCTGACGCAGCACCAGCTTCTCGACAGCCTGCCCACGTCTCAGGCTCAGGTGATCTGCCTGGACACCGCTTGGGAGCAGATTGCCGGACAGCCTGCGACAGCCCTACCGAGCAGCACGGCGGCGCACAACCTCGCGTATGTGATGTACACCTCCGGCTCGACTGGGCAGCCGAAAGGCATCGGCGTCATGCATCAGAGCGTCGTTCGGCTGGTCAAACAGACCAACTACGTCCGCCTATCGCCGGAAGACGTCTTCCTCCAGCTTGCGCCGATGGCCTTCGACGCGGCGACATTTGAGATCTGGGGCAGCCTGCTGAATGGCGCGCAGCTTGTGCTCTTTCCACCGATGGCCCCAACACTGGAGCAGCTCGGCGCGGCGATCGAGCAGCACGGGATCACGACGTTGTGGCTCACGGCGGGATTATTTCACCAGATGGTCGACTGGCAGCTCGCGGCGCTTGGTCAGGTCCGTCAACTGCTGGCCGGTGGCGATGTGCTATCGGTCGCCCATGTCAACCGGGCGCTGCGCGAGCTGCCGCGCTGCACGCTGATCAACGGCTATGGCCCGACCGAAAATACGACCTTTACCTGCTGCTACGTCATGGCCTACGGCGATCAGATCGTTGGATCCACGCCGATCGGCTCGCCCATCGCCAACACGCGGGTCTATGTGCTAGACCATTTCATGCAGCCGGTGCCGGTGGGCGTCCACGGCGAGCTCTACATCGGCGGCGACGGGCTGGCGCGCGACTACCACCGGCGGCCCGATCTGACCGCCGCGCGCTTCGTGCCTGATCCCTTCAGCCAGATTGGAGGCGCACGGCTCTACCGCACCGGCGATCTGGCGCGCTACCGCAGCGACGGCAACATCGAGTTTGTAGGGCGGATCGATGGGCAGGTCAAGCTGCGCGGCTTCCGCATCGAGCTGGGCGAGATCGAGACGGTGCTGACGCAGCATCCCGCCGTCCGTGAGGCGGTGGTCGTCGTGCGCGAAGAGAGCAGCGAGAAGCGGCTGGTAGCGTACGTCGTAGAACAACAGAACAAAGAACCGGAAACTCGAAACTCAGCACTCGCAACTCGGAACGCCGATCTCCGCGCCTACCTTGCCAACTATCTGCCCGACTATATGGTGCCAAGCGCGTTTGTCTTTCTCGACGCGCTGCCGCTGACCGCCAACGGCAAGATCGATCGACGTGCGCTGCCCGCGCCGGACTTCGAGCATCTCAAGCAGACGTATGTCGCGCCGCGCACGCCCGACGAGGAGACGCTGGCGGCGATCTGGGCGCAGGTGCTCAAGATCGAGCGGCTGGGCGTCCACGACAACTTCTTCGAGCTGGGCGGTCACTCGCTGCTGGCGACACAGGTCGTCGCGCGCATCCGCGATGCCTTCAAGGTCGAGATGCCGCTGCACACGCTCTTTGAGTCGGCGACGGTCGCGGGGCTGGCCGAACAGGTAGCGCGGCTGCAAGCCGACAAGGCAGGCGAGGCAGATGCATCGGGAGGCGCGCGCCCGGACACAGCGCCGCTCGCGCCAATCGGCAGCCAGCGCCGGGAGGGCGTGCAGCTTCCGCTCTCGTTCGCACAGCAGCGGCTCTGGTTCCTCGATCGCTTCGAGCCGGGCAGCCCCGCGTACAACATCTGCCGCTCGCTGATCATGCACGGCAGCCTCGATGTCGCGGCGCTCCACGGGAGCCTGAAGACGATCGTGGAGCGCCACGCGGTGCTGCGCACCACGTTTGTCGAGCACGCGGGACCGCCCGTACAGGTGATCGCGCCGACGTTGGAGCTGCCCCTGCCGCTGGTGGACCTGCACC
>DASUTC010000225.1 GCA_036374795.1 Herpetosiphonaceae bacterium | reverse complement strand
TGGACGCGCTGGTCGGCGCGGCGATGGTGCTGCGCGCCGATGTGGTGCGCGAGGTCGGGCTGCTTGACGAGCAGTTCTTTATGTACGGCGAAGACCTGGACTGGTGCTATCGGATCAAGGCGTATGGCTGGCGGATCGTCTACTATCCGCGCGCGGTGATCCATCATCACAAGCGAGCGGCGTCGACCCGCCGCGCGATTCCGTCGATCCGCGCGTTTTACGACGCGATGCGCATCTTTCACCGCAAGCACTACGCCCGGCGCACGATCGCGCCGGTCAACTGGCTGATCGAAGCGGGCATCACGCTCAAAGAATGGTGGGCGCTCGGTCGGAACATGCTACGTCCGGCGGCGCAGCGGCACGTAGGATAGGAGCGGACGATGCGGGCGTATCCACGCTTTTGGCTGATCGTGAGCCTGATTGTAGCCGACGCGATCGGAGTTAATCTTGGCTTCCTCGGCTCGTACTGGCTGCTGTATCAGCGCGAGATCGCGCCGGTCTATCAGGAGCCGCGCTGGGAAGATGCGGCGCTGTTCCTGGTGCTGTTCAACATGGCTAGCGCGCTGATCTTTCTTGGCAACGGCCTCTACGTCTTCAAGCGCGGCGCGTCGCGGATCGACGAGGCGTACAAAATCTTTGTCGTCGGCACGATCGTGACGCTGGTCGCGAGCGTGATCGCCACGATCAGCGGCCTGCGCTTCACCACGCTGAACCTAATCTATGCCTGGCTGTTGACGACGGCGCTGGTGGTGCTGCTGCGCAATATCCATCGCTCGATGGTGTACTACCTGCGGACCAAAGGCTTCGACCGGGCGCGGACGCTGATCATCGGCTCCGGGCTGCCCGGGCAGATGATCGCGCAGATGATCCACGATGCGCCGCAGCTTGGCTACGACGCGCAGGGCTTCCTCTCGGACACCGAGCCGATTGGGACGATTCATCGCGGCGTGCCCGTGCTGGGCAGCCTGCAAGATATTCGGCGCGTGGTGCAGATCTGCCGGATCAGCGAGGTGTTGGTGGTGCTGTCGGGGATCGAGCAGCACGCCGTGCTGGATATGGTCGCGGCCTGCGAAGATCTGCCCGTCTCGATCAAGATCTACCCCGACACGTTCCAGATCATCACCAACAACGAGGTTTCGCTGGGCGATCTGGGCGGGCTGCCGCTGATGAGCATCAAAAGCTCGCCGCTGGATCGGGGCTGGAATCGCTTTCTCAAGCGGGCGCTGGATCTCACGGGCGCGATCTTCGGGCTGATCGTTTTATCGCCGCTGCTGCTGCTGATCGCGGTGCTGGTCAAGATCGACTCGCAGGGTCCGGCGTTCTTCATTCAAGATCGGGTCGGGATGAACGGCGATCCGTTTCCGATGATCAAGTTTCGCTCGATGCGCACCGACTCCGAGGCGCGCGGACCCGGCTGGACCACGCCCAACGATCCGCGTAAAACCCGGCTGGGCGAGTTCATCCGGCGCTTCTCGATCGACGAGCTGCCGCAGCTGATCAACGTGCTGCTCGGCGATATGAGTCTGGTCGGGCCGCGACCGGAGCAGCCCTATTTTGTGGAGCAGTTCCGGCAGCGCATCCCGCACTACATGCACCGGCACAAAGAGAAGGCGGGCATGACCGGCTGGGCGCAGGTCAACGGGCTGCGCGGCGATACATCGATCGAAGACCGCACGCGCTACGATCTCTACTACGTCGAGAACTGGTCGATCTTGTTCGATCTCAAGATTATCATCCGCCAGCTCGTGACGGTCTTTCGCAAGGGCAACAATGCGTACTAGCGCGCCGCCAGACCGGGGGTGTCCCCCACTCTACCTGCTCTCTCTCCGGGCGGCGACAGGCCGAGGGCGATTAGCATGACTTTGACGCGGCTGCTGGGATTTTGTCTGGCGCTGGTGCTGTTTGCGCGGCTGCTGCCGATGCTGGCCTGGCTCGGCGGCGAGCGCTGGCGACGCTCGATGCAGCGGCTGACGATCACCGTGGATGTCGCGGGTGGCTTCATTCTGCTGGCGATCGTGCTGAGCGTGCTGCTTCGGGGCGAGCCGCTGGGCGCGCTGCTGCTGGCGGTGATCGGGATTCCCGTTTTTATCGGCACCTATCGCGCGCTGCCGTCGTGGTGGCGCGGCTATAAAGACTAAGCCCGGCGTAACGACGATCAAGGAGGGGCGGCGCACGCTGCCGAGTTCTATGGATTTTTTGAATCTGACCATTGCCGACGCGCATCATTTGCTGACGCGGCGCGAAGTAAGCGCGGTGGAACTGACGCAGGCTGCGCTGGATCGGATCGTCGCCGTCGATAATACCGTCAAGGCGTTTCTGTCAATCGACGACGAGGGCGCGCTGGAGCAGGCGCGGGCGGCGGATCTGCGGATCGAGCACGGCAACGCCCGTCCGCTCACCGGCATTCCACTGGCGATCAAGGATGTGCTGTGTATGCGCGATACCGCGACGACCTGCGGCTCGAAGATGCTGGAGGATTGGGTCGCGCCCTACGATGCGACGGCGATCGTGAAGCTCAAGGCCGAGAGCGCCGTGCTGCTGGGCAAAGTCAACATGGACGAGTTCGCGATGGGCTCCTCCACCGAGAATAGCGCGTTCTTTGTGACGCGCAATCCGTGGGATGTCGAGCGCGTTCCCGGCGGCTCCTCCGGCGGCTCTGCCGTGGCGGTGGCGACAGGCGAGGCGCTCGGCAGCCTGGGCACTGATACCGGCGGCTCGATCCGGCAGCCGGCGGCGCTCTGCGGCGTCACCGGGCTGAAGCCGACGTATGGCCGCGTCTCGCGCTTTGGGCTGGTGGCGTTTGCCTCGTCGCTGGATCAGATCGGCCCATTTGGACGCACCGCCCGCGACTGTGCGCTGCTGCTTGAGGCGATCGCCGGAGCCGACATCAACGACTCGACCGCCGCGCGCGAGCCGGTGCCGCACTACGCGGGCCTGCTTGACGGCGACCTGCGCGGGCTGCGGGTGGGCGTGCCCAGGGAGTATTTTGTCGAGGGCATGGAGCCGGGCGTCGAGCAGGCGGTGCGCGCGGCGATCGATGTGCTCCGCGACCAGGGCGCGCAGATCGTCGAGGTTTCGCTGCCGCATACCAAGTACGCGGTGCCGGTCTATTACATCGTCGCGCCTGCCGAGGCGAGCGCCAACCTGGCCCGCTTCAACGGCGTGCGCTACGGCCTGCATATCGCGGGCGATAGTGTGTGGGACGAGATGGAGCTGACACGCGGCGCTGGCTTCGGCTCCGAGGTCCGGCGGCGGATCATGCTCGGCACCTACGCGCTCTCGGCGGGCTACTACGATGCCTACTACAAGCGGGCGCAGCAGGTGCGCACCCTGATTCGCCGCGACTTTCAGCGAGCGTTCGAGCAGGTGGATGTGCTGGCGGCGGCGACCACGCCGACAGTCGCGTTTCGCATCGGCGAGAAGACCGACGATCCGCTGGCGATGTATCTCAACGACGTGCTGACATTGCCTGCCAGCCTCGCGGGCGTGCCCGGCCTGACGCTGCCCTGCGGCATGTCGGACGGCCTGCCGGTCGGGCTTCAGTTGCTCGGTCGTCCCTTCGACGAGGGCACGCTGCTGCGCGTCGGCGATGCCTACCAGCGCGTCACCGATTGGCACACGCGCCGACCGGAGCTGGCGGTGAGCGAGACTGACGAGGCCGAGTAGAAGAAGAACCAAGAACCAAGAACCAGGGGACGAAGAACTCGAAACGCAGAACTCGAAACGTGGAGCTTGGCACATCTGCCCTGGGTGTGGGTCGATCGTGTCGCAGGTTGGATTCGTCGCGCGACGGGCATTACGGTATAATTCACCGATACTTGTAAGGCAAAACATTGGCATCCCAGGCACTTTATCGCAAATGGCGATCACAAACATTCGATGAGCTGGTCGGGCAGGAGCACGTCGTCCAGACGTTGCAAAATGCGATCCAGACCGGGCGGATCGGCCATGCCTATCTGTTCACCGGGCCGCGCGGCGTCGGCAAGACCACCATGGCGCGTCTGCTGGCGAAGGCGGTCAACTGCGAGGCGTCGCTTGAGCAGCGGCCCTGCGATCGGTGCTACTGGTGCCGCCTGGTTGTCGAGGGCGGCGCCGATGATGTGATCGAGATGGACGCGGCCAGCCATACCAGCGTTGATGATGCACGTTTGATTATCGAGCGGGTCCATACAAGACCAACGATCGGCTCGATGAAAGTGTACATTATCGACGAGGTTCACATGCTCAGCACGGCGGCGTTCAACGCGCTGCTCAAGACGCTGGAAGAGCCGCCCGCGCACGCGCTCTTCATCCTGGCGACGACCGAGTTCCACAAGGTGCCCGCGACGATCATCTCGCGCTGTCAGCGCTTCGTCTTTACGCGCCACGCGATTGCCAATATCATGGCGCATCTTGAGCATATTGCCCGCGAGGAAGGCATCACGCTGGAAGAGGGCGTGGCCGAGCGGATTGCCCGCGCGGCGACCGGCGCGATGCGCGACGCGATCAGCATTCTCGATCAACTGATCGCCGGGAGCGACGACACGATCGCGCTGGCGCAGGTGCATGGCCTGCTGGGCGCGACAGATACCGGCAAGGTTGGCGCGCTGGTCGATGCGCTGATCGAGGGCGATGTCCAGGCGGCGCTGCATGTGGTCAACGAGGTTGCCGACGACGGCGCGGATCTGCGCCAGTTTGCCCGCGATCTGGTCGAGCGGCTGCGCGGCCTGATGCTGCTCAGCGCCAGCGGCGATCACTCGGCGCTGGACGTGCCCGCCGAGACGTTGCAGGAGATGCAGCGCCAGGCATCCGAAACCACGATCGGCCAGCTGGTCGCCTGGCTCAAGCTTTTCTCGAATCTGGACTATCAGCTCAAGAACTCGCCCTACGGCCAGTTGCCGCTTGAGCTGGCGGTCGTCGAGGCGCTGGTCGCGCCCGCGCCGATGGTAGCGCAGCCCGGCCCGCGTCCAAGCGCGTCCAAGCCGGTCGCTCCTACGTCGAAGCGCACATCGCCCGCGCCATCGCGGCAGGCCGAGGCGGCCAACGGTCAGGCGCAAAGCGTGGAGACGCCAGCAGTTCACAGCGAGCCGCCGCAGGAGCGCCCGCAGCCGAAGCCGCCGGTCGAGGAGCTGCTGCCGCCGGTGCCTGAGGTCGCAGAGGTCGCGCCTGAGCCGGTCGTCGCTCCGGTTGCGAACGTGAGCGCCTCGCCGCAGCATGTGATCGAGGTGGTCGACGACGCGGCGTTTTTTCTGGAAGATGTCGAGGCGTGCTGGACACAGGTGGTCGAAGATATTCGCGCGCTCAATCGCCTGATCTACACCCAGCTCGACGGCGTTATGCCGATCAACGTCGAAGATCGGACGGTGGTGCTGCTGGCGCAAAAAGGCGATTGGCAAAAGAAAAAGCTGGAAGTCGATCGGACGCAGCGCTTGATTGAGCGCGAGCTGACACGCGCGCTCGGCGGTCAGTGCTTCATTCGCATTACGATCGACGAGCAGGAAGAGATGCCCGACATCAACAAGCAGATTCAGCATGTTCGCAAGGATGAGCTAGTGCGCAGCGCGATCAATATTTTCGATGCCACGATTATTGCTATCGATCAACCCGAATGAGCGCGGTGGCCGCTCAGAAAGAGGAGCTATTGCATGGATCGTAAAATGATGCAACAACTGCAACAGATGCAGACGAAGCTGATGAAGGCTCAGGAAGAGCTGGGCAATACCGAGGTCGAAGGCACGGCTGGCGGCGGTGCGGTCAAAGTGACGATGAACGGCCATCGCGAGCTGCGCAATCTGGTGATCGCTCCCGAAGCGGTCGATCCCGACGACGTGGAGACGCTGCAAGAGATGATCGTCGCGGCGTTCAACGATGCGACCAAGAAAGCCCAAGACCTGAGCGAGTCGAAGCTGGGCGGCCTGACCGGCGGGATGAAAATTCCGGGCCTGTTCTAAACGTCTGACGCAATCTGTGCAGTTCAAAGTTCAACGGTTCTATAACATTGGACTTTGAACTTATTTTTTTGAAAGGAACGCCTGTGCCTACGGGCATCGAACATCTTACCGTCGAGCCGATCGCGCGGCTGATCGAGGAATTCAACAAGCTGCCCGGCATCGGCCCGAAAACGGCGTCGCGGCTGACGTTCTACCTGCTGCGGGCGAATGCCGAGCAGGCGGCGGCGCTGGCTCAGGCGATCGTCGAGGTCAAGGAGAAGACGCTCTACTGCTCGCGCTGCTTCAACATCGCGATGACCGATCCCTGCGCGGTGTGCAGCAATGCCAACCGCGAACAGTCTGTTGTGTGTGTGGTGGAAGAGCCGCTGGATGTGCTGGCGCTGGAACGGACGGGCGAGTACAACGGTCTGTACCATGTGCTGCACGGCTCGATCTCGCCGGTGGAAGGCATCAACCCTGACGATCTGAAGATCCGCGAGCTGCTGGCACGGGTGCGCGTCGAGCCGATCGACGAGGTGATCATCGCCACCAACCCGACGACTGAGGGCCGCGCGACGCAGCACTACATCGCCCGCGAGCTGGTCCCGGCTGGCGTTAAAGTGACCGCGCTGGCGCAGGGCTTGCCCGTCGGCGGCGATCTGGAGTACGCCGACGAGGTGACGCTGGGACGGGCGCTGGAGAACCGGCGCGAGGTTTAGCTTGCCGGGGCGAAGGAGCCAAGAACTGAGAGCTGTCTTTCCGCCTGTGATTCTGCACGAGCAGGGTACGGCATCGCGATGGGTATCTTGCCCTCATGCAGATAAGTCCTCCTGGCTACTGTCCTATGCAAAGTAGTAGCGTTATAGTTTGCTGGATTGTCGGAGCGCCGAACGCTGGCGACATTCTAACAGGAGTAACGCATGAGCTTTGCTGGTATTCTACATGAGGCGCTTGAACAGGTTCGCGGTGCGCAGTTCGCGGGAGTGGTAAGCGCCGATGGACTCGGCGTGGACGCGGTGACAATGGGCACGGCGTGTGATCCGGCGGTAGCTGAGCTGGAGCTAGGCGAGGTGGCGGCGGCGCTCAACGGCGCGGCACAGCGCTTGAGCAGCGGCTCGGTTCGTGATTTCTTGATCGAGGCCGAGCGGATGACGTATGTCGCCTCGCAGGTCATGCCGGGCTACTACGCCGTGATCGCGATCGATCCTGATACGCATCTTGGCCGGGCGCGCTTCGCCGCCAGGCAGATGGCGCAGCGCTTACAGCACGAGCTATAAACATACCGTTTTCGATACGACAAAAGGGCACGTCGAGGCGATCGACATGCCCTTTTTGGTGCGTTGGGATTGGCCTAGCCCTGGCCGCTCATCTTGCGACGCAGCGCGGCCATCTCCTGATCAAGCTCCTGGTCGGCCTCAAGGTCTTGAAAGCGCGTCTCCAGGCTACCCTGCTCCAGCTTCGCCATCGCGTCGGCGTGCGCAAGCTGATCGTCGACCCGCGACTCAAGCTGATCCATTTTGTCGAGCGCGTTGGTGCTGCTGATGCCGCGAATGGTGCGCTGGATCGTCTCCTGGGTTTCGGCCCGGTTGCGCTTGGCGATCAACAGATCGCGGCGTGCCTTGGCCTCTGCGATGCGCGCCTCAAGCTTGACGAGCGCGTTCTGCATCTCCTCAACCTGTTGGTCCTGTGCCTCGTACTGCTGCTTGTAGTTGTCGGCCAGCTTTTGAGCCTGGAGCTTGCGCGCTAGCGCCTGCCGCGCCAGTTCCTCGTCGCTGGCGCGCATCGCCACCTCGGCCTTGGTCTGCCACTGATCGGACTCGGCCTGAAACTGCACCATCTTATTGTGCAGCTTCGTCTCGTCAGCCATCGCGGCGGCGACGTGGGTCTTGGTTTCGTATAGATGCTCGTTGAGATCGCGCAAATACTGGTTGACCATTTTCTCAGGATCTTCCGCGCGGTCGAGCAAATCATTCAGATTCGCGCTGACGAGGTCACGAACACGACTTAGAAACGCCATGATGAATTCCTCCTTAAGATCTCGACGCCGATTATAGTTGCCACGTCAAATTACGCGCAATTCTCTAAGAAGGTTACAGCTTAGAGCGGGCGTTTGGACGGTATCCCGACCCGCCTGGGATACTGTGGTGGTGTTGGTTGCAGCTTGCGTACCACGACTAGCGTGCGCGTCTCGAGCTGCGGCAACTGGATGGGGATGGTCTGCGCGATCTGCCCGCCGAGCAGCTCGATCGCACGCTGCGCCGCCGCCGCCTCATCGGGGCCTGCTGCGCTCTTGGGCGCGACGAAGATGCCGCCAATGCGACACAGCGGAAGCGCGTACTCGGCAAGCACGCTGAGCGTCGCCACGGCTCGCGCGGTGACAGCCGCGAACTGCTCGCGATAGCGTGGATTATGGCCCAGCTCCTCGGCCCGCGCCGTACAGATCTCGACATCGCTCAGCTCAAGCAGGTCGACCATATGACGCAAAAAGTCGGTTTTCTTGCCGATGCTCTCCACGAGTGCAAGACGCATCTCCGGCCACAGCAGCTTAAGCGGCAATCCAGGGAAGCCAGCGCCCGTGCCAATATCGATCAGCGATGCGGGCGGCTCCTGCTGCCAGACCTGTGCCAGCGCCAGCGAGTCAAGGAAGTGCCGGATACCGATCTCGCGCGGATCGGTGATCGTCGTGAGGTTGGTGCGCTCATTCCAGCGGATCAGCTCGGCGGCGTAGCGCTCGAACTGGGCAAGCTGCGCCTCTGAGAGCGTAAGGCCCCACTCATGCGTGGTTGTCTGCAGCAGTTCGCGTAGGATCATGGGGTGATGCTTCTCGATACAGGCCGCGCTGCTCGATATACTGAGAAACTGCGGCTGGTAGATGGTAGCGTACGGGACGGCCCGCGCGCAATCGCTGGCGCACCTCCGATGCCGAGATGTCGAGCGCCGGTCCGGGGACGAGCACCGTTCGCTCACGGGCCAGCGGTAGCGCCTCAAAGAGCGCCTGCGGATCGAAGATGTAGCCTGGCCGCTCGACGATCGCAATTCGGCAGAGGTGCAGAAGCCGCTCGACCTGGAACCACTGCGGCAGGGTTGCGGCAGCATCCACTCCGACGATAAAGAAAAGCTCGGCCTTTGGATATTCCGCGCCAATCTGGGCGACTGTCTCGACGCTGTACGAGAGGCCGCCACGACGGATCTCGATGTCCGCGACGGCAAAGGCCGGATTGTCGGCTACGGCCAGCCGCGTCATCTCCAGACGGTCGGGCGCGGAGGCCGTGTGCTGGTACGATTTGAGCGGCTGCTGGGCGGCTGGCACGAAGAGCACGCGGTCGGCATTTAACGCAAAGCGGACATCCTCGGCGATTGCCAGATGCCCGATATGGATTGGGTCGAATGTGCCACCTAGGAGTGCGATTCGCGCCAACATACGTCGATTATAGCAGAAGGCGTAGGAATCTGTTCCCACGCCTTTGTGCCACCCAGGAGTGCGATTCGCGCCAACATACGTCGATTATAGCAGAAGGCGTAGGAATCTGTTCCCACGCCTTCGGCATCGCTCTTCTAGCGCCGTCGCCGACGCTGCATTTCGATCTTCAAACCTTCCTGAAACAGATCCCAGACGAGCCACGCTACCGAGCGCTGGTCTTCTACTGTCAGGTCTTCGATATACGGCGCGACAAGCTCTGCAATATCTTGCTTGCTCAGACCATACACTTTGCGCTCAAGCCTGCCGTAGAGCTGTGTTGCAAGGAGATCGGCCAGCTCACGAATATCAAGCTCCGGCAGGCTACCATCATCACTAAAGTATGTGCCGCGCACAAATCACCTGGAGCGGCTGCGATCACCGATCGTACTGGGTTGGCCGCACGCCCTGCTGCTGCGAGGGAACCGGAACCCGATTCGTGCTGGTGTTGCTGTTGGGTAGCAGCGATGTGTCGGTGAGCGCCTCGCCGATATAATCAAGGTAGCCTTTGATCTGCTCGTTATCTTCCAGCGAGTTGAACGGGATCGTCGCGCCGGAAACCGTCTTGACGCTGGTGGCGATCTCTTTCATGGTGCTGTCGATGCCACGGACGAGGCCGCGCATCACGCTGGCAAGCTCCTCGCGCTCCTGCACTGTCAGGTTGGCAAAGCCGATCAGCGCTTTCTCCTGGGCGCGCAGCAGCGTGTTGCGCAGGATCGCGATGTCGGCCTGGGTTTGCAGCTCGTAGCGCTTGACGAGATGCGCCTGCCGCACCTGCTCGACAAGCTCATCGCTGGTGACGGGCGTCCACAGCAGCGCGGGGATGATCACAAAGCCGATGATGCCGATCATCACCTGGGGCAGCACGTAGCCACTTTCCCGCACAACATCTTGGGCCTGCCACCACGCATTTTGAATTGTGAACGAGTAATAGAGCAAGAACATAGCGGCGACCATGATCACGGTGTAGCCCCAGGTGCGCGCGTTAATCTTCTGTAACAGCATCCCGGCTGGCGACCAGGGGATTAAGAAGGAAACCAGCGACGGGGGCGCAAGCACCATGATTGCGGTAAAGGCAACCGCAACCGGCTTATTGGACGTAAGCTGGCTCTGAACGCCCCACCAATAAGCGGCTGAGCCAGCCATCGAGATAACAGCTAGGATGGCAAGCCCAGTCTTCGCTGTGAATTGAAAATTACTGCGCCGACGCTGGCCTCGAACCATGTCTAGATAGCGGCTGCTCATACTGGCGTACTCCTTATTGCAACATAGGAAGCTACATTGCCGATGTTCAAAAGTTATCTAGGACGAATATCGTCCGTTTTATAGACAAATGCCTCGATCCACTCGCCGCCGCCCGCGCGTTTGATGCGCTCGACGACCGCGGCTGGCAAGGTAATACCAAAGCTCTGGTTGACCTGATAGGGCACTTCAACCGCCTCAACCTCTTGTCCGCGAAAGCGGAAGGTCGCCTGTACCGGGAAATCGCCCTGGATCTCGCCGAGCTTGACCGGCTGCCCGAAGACCGGGTCGTACCACCAAAGGAGCTGCTTGCTGGGCGTGGTGTAAGTTTGGACGCCCTCAAGCGGCGCGCGATTGACCTGCACGTAGCGCCAGCGCTCGGCAGCGCCAGGAAATTGGACGCTGGTAAACTCGGGGTTGACGGTAGGGCTAGGTAGTGGTTCCGAGGGTGGCGGCGAGCTTTCCGGTGCTGCCGGTTCGGCAGGGTTCTCAGCTGGTGCTTCGCTTGCGACAGGTGCCTCACTTGGGGCGGGCGAGTCGAAGACCTGTGATGGGTTTCCAGTATCCGTGCCTGCGCCTGCATTCGGAGCAGCCGAGCCCTCAGGCGCTTGACCCGGTAATCCCGCCGTTGCGGTCGGCAACTGCTGCCCAACGGTCTTACCGGCATCAAGTTTCAACGCATTTCCACAGCCACTCAGGCCAAGAGTGGCGCAAAGCAGCGCGACAACGGCTGTGTGTTTGCGTTGCACTAGGAAACCTCGAATATATACTGAGAGATAACCATCATGACTATCCATTTTATACAATTCTATCAGCCCATAGGCCCAAGCCATAGGTCTAGAAGTCAATTTACGACAAGTCCTAATATAGATCAGGACTAAAAGTTATACTACAACCACACCGTTAAAAGTTGCAAATTGCCCACCACAGGTAGCACGTTGGCTACTGCACGCGAGCAAGTATTGTACCTTAATATTGTTGTTATTGTCAAGTTGAAACCTGACAACTTTTAGCCCTTTAGAAAGCCTTATTCGACATTATAGACGTGTTGCGGCGAATATGCAATAGGCAGGTACGATGCGGGGTAGTAGGTATAGTACATCTGTTCTACAGCGTGTTTGTGTATTATATCATAGTTGGCCGGTATGTGAAGCCCTTGATTGCCTGTCTCTGACGGAGATTCCGAGAAAAACGCTGCTTCAAGAATCCCAATAACTACGGTATCGGTGCTGGGCTACGACAAATCCTAATAGCTATCAAGACCGAAGGATATTAAGATCTTCTAAACATTGGGTATAGTGCTACGGGGCCACACGTGTGCCGAACCTCCGCTGCATCCCATAACCTGCCCGAACACGTATAATTTCGGGAAAGACTGTAGCAATATCTCACTAAAGCAGGCTGTCTCATGCCCAACATCGCACCGCTGATCGTTCAAAGTGATTTTTCGATCCTTGCCGATATTCACACCCCCGAATACGAGGCAGTTCGTCCGCAGCTTGCGCGCTTCGCCGAGCTGGAGCGCTCGCCTGAGCATATCCATTTTTACCGGATCACGCCGCTCTCGCTGTGGAACGCGGCGGCGGCGGGCATGCGCGTTGAGGATATTCTCGATGTGCTAAGCCGCTACAGCCGGTTTGAGCTACCGGCGAATCTGGTGCGGGATATTATCGAGTATGTGGGTCGGTACGGCAGGCTGCGGCTGATCAGTGAGCACGAGAATCTGCTGCTGTGCTCCGACGATATTGCGCTGCTTGATCGGGTCTGCGCCGACGAGCGCTGCCAGCCGTTCTTGCGCGGGCGGCTCACGCCACGGGCTGTGGTCGTTGATCTGGGCGCGCGCGGCGAGCTGAAGCAGGCATTGGTCGAGCTGGGCTACCCGCCGGAAGATCTGGCCGGCTACAGCAGCGGCACGCCGCTTGAGGTCGAGCTCCGTCCGATCACGGCTCGCGGCATGCCCTTCGATCTGCGCGACTACCAGTACGAAGCTATTGATTCGTTCTACATGAACGGCTCGGAGCACGGCGGAAGCGGGGTGGTCGTCCTGCCGTGCGGTGCTGGTAAGACGGTGGTCGGCATCGGCGTGCTGAGGGCGGCGCGCACACACACGCTGATTCTGACGCCCAGCACGATCGCCGCGCGCCAGTGGATTACCGAGATCCTGGATAAAACGACGCTTGGCCTGGATGAGGTAGGCGAATACTCAAGCGAGCGCAAAGAGTTGAAGCCGGTTACGGTCGCAACCTATCAGATGCTCACCTATCGACCGATGGCGGTCAACCAGGAGACTGGCGAGATCGGCGAGTTTCCGCATATGCGCGTGTTCAACGAGCGCGACTGGGGCCTGCTGATCTACGATGAGGTCCACCTGTTGCCCGCGCCGGTCTTCCGCGCCACCGCCGAGCTACAGGCCCGCCGTCGCCTGGGCCTGACCGCAACGCTGGTGCGTGAGGATGGCCGGGAGCGCGATGTGTTCAGCCTGATCGGTCCCAAGAAGTACGATCTGCCCTGGCGCGATCTGGAGCAAAGCGGCTGGATCGCGCAGGCGGAGTGCATCGAGGTGCGCATCGACATGGACGACGACCGGCGGATGGAGGCTGCGCTGGCCGACAATCGGCAGGATGCCTACCGGATCGCGGCGGAGAATCCGGCCAAGCTGCCGGTGCTCGAAGCGCTGGCCCAACGTCATCGCGAAGATCATGTGCTGGTGATCGGCCAGTACATCGAGCAGCTTCAGGCGATTGCACGGCGGCTGGAGGCTCCGCTGCTGACGGGCCGCACGCCAACCATCGAGCGCGAGCGGCTGTATGCCGCCTTCAAGCAAGGCGCGATCCCGCTGCTGGTCGTGTCGAAGATCGCGAACTTCGCCGTGGATCTGCCCGATGCCAACATTGCGATCCAGGTATCGGGAACCTTTGGATCGCGGCAGGAGGAGGCGCAGCGCCTGGGTCGGATTCTGCGTCCCAAAGCCGATGGACGCGGCGCGCGGTTTTATACGCTCGTCACCCGCGACTCCCGCGATCAGGAGTTTTCGGCGAAGCGCCAGTTGTTTCTAGCCGAACAAGGCTATCGCTACTCGATCGTCGACGCTCACGAGATCCTCTAGCTTAGAATCAAACAACCTTTTCGGGAAAGCGTTCACAGGGTACTGTAGGCGAGGGAAATGTTTGGGGCCAACCCAACAGCCCCGGCCTGGCGGCGCTCTAGCGAATCCTCAAACTTCACGGCACCGGCACCCGGCTCCTGTCATGGGAGTCGGTTTTTTTGTTGTGGTATAATCCCGCCTTTTGAAAAGGAATGGTCGTTGCCTGCGGTGGTGCATATTGTTGGCATACTGTTTGCAATGGACCGGTGGGCTGCAAAGAAGTAGCCTATCACCTCATTGGATGCTGGTACGAGCGCAGTGGAGCGCTGTTCGTACAGCAGACATAGCCATGTGATAGGAGCTATGGCAACACAACATAATCAAAGCTATCCGGGTGTATCTCGGCTGAGCCAGCTCTGGTTAGCGCAGATACGTGACCACTGGATGTACCGCGAAGCTGAGAAGCGCGACCTCCGCCTCGATTTTCTCCGTGGTCTGTGCATCTTTATCATGGTGGTCGATCATATCGGCGGGTACTCGCCGCTGCGGATACTGACCGGCGGCAATCTCTTTTTTGTCTCCGCCGCCGAAGGATTCGTCTTTATCTCCGGGCTGCTGCTCGGCACGATCTATCGTCGCATCATTGAGCGCGAGGGCTTTCGGGCGGCGCTGCTCAAAGCGCTGCGCCGCGCGCGCACGCTGTATATCCTGACGTTCGTGCTCACCTTTATGCTGGCCTATGTTACGTGGTGGATCGGCGCTCCGTGGACGCCCGCCGAAGAGATTGCCAATCCGCTGCGCTTCGCGCTCGATGTGCTAACGGTGCGGGATTCGTATCTCTTCACCGATATTTTGATGCTGTACACGCTGCTGATCATCGGCGCTCCCGTGGCGCTGTGGCTGCTGGAGCGCGGCTGGACCTGGGCGCTGCTGTTGGGATCGTGGGCGCTGTGGCTGCTGTATCAGGTTTCGCCCTACGATGCGAGCCAGCCACTACCGACGATCCACTCGTTTCATCCGGCGGCCTGGCAGATCTTCTTCGTCCACGCGATGGCGCTCGGCTATCACCGGCAGCGCGTTGCGCGCTGGTTCCACCGCGTGCGGCATGGGCCGCTCCTGGCCTGGCTGGGGCTGTTCTTTGTGCTGCTCGTTGCGGTCTATTACACGCAGGGAGCGCTCTTGAGGCCGCTCATCGGCGGCGATGTCGCCGCGTTCATGCAGGCCACGTTCCTCAAAAACCCGGTGCGCGTCGGGCGGCTCGTGGCGGCGCTGATCGTGTTTCCGCTGGCGTACCTGACCGTGACCTACTGCTGGCTGCCGCTACGCAGGGCGCTCGGCTGGCTGCTGCTGCCGCTCGGCCAGAACTCGCTCTACAGCTACACGATGCATCTGCCGATCATTGTGCTGTGGGTCATGCTGTTTGCCTACCTTCCCGGCACGACTGCTGCTCAGCAGATGATCAACGGCGCGATCCAGTTGGCGGCGGTGCTGGCGCTCTGGGTGATGATTCGCGGGCGCTTTTTGTTCGGGATTGTGCCGCGCTAGGGCAGGAGCCTAATGCAGCGTAGTGGACGCTTTATTGGTGTCCACTATGCTGTATTTAAGTCGTTTGACAGATGGAGAAGGCTGCAATACCATGCGATAAATGTTAATAATCCAGTAAGGAGCATCGTCCAATGCAACGTCTCGCCATTGCGTTCTGCCTGCTTGCCGTCTTCTTTCCGATTGCTCTAGGGAATGCTGCCGCGAAGACCCCCGGAAGACTGGATCTTGAAACGTTCATCGACGATGTTGTGAATGAGCGCATATCACCCGATGAGGTAAATAGAATCTCGGCATCGCTTACTCCCGCGCAAAGAGAGCAAGCCTGGCAGTATTTTTATGCCAAAGCCAGGACTGCCGGACATACCCCGGAACAAAAAGAGGCCCTCATGCGGAAAACGATAGAAGAGGAAAGGGCCGCGTTTCCCCCACAGGAGTCTATTGCTCCCAGCGGCAACGCCTCGATTCAGGCGTGCGATCCTGGCGCTGCACCTGATTGCTGGCGGCAAATGGTTGAAGAAGCGGCTGCGCCAGGCGGGGGCAGCGGTTCGCAGGGCTACTACACGACGGTTGATCGATGTGATCAACGCGACGATACTGACTACGTCTTTGTCTTCTGGTACGACGCATCTAATCCAGATAGCCTGAGGTGGTACAGCACGTCCAGCCAGGTAGCCTGGGCGCTTGGCGACCTCAACGGCTATGGTCTGAGCAATACTGAGGTTCGTCTTTGCGTAGGCGATAATAGTGTCTGGTGGGCTGGTGGCGCTGACTGGATCAAGCAGACGATCTATGTCAAGCGGCAATAAACCGGGTAATCATTGATGAGCAATCGAAACCAATAACTTCTGACACAGAATGTCAGGGTTATTGGTTTCCATACCTCGGAAAAATATGAAAAAGATAACACTCATATACATACCGGCATTGATTGCATGTGTACTGCTAGTATTTGGTAGCTATACGATTGTGTCGTGGGCGATAAAGACCTATACGATATTGGACGAGGAGAACAGGGTTTCAGATATATCTATCGTTTCCAATAATCCCTCTCCCCGTTATATTGCTAAGATGTTAATGATTCAGAATTTGGATGAATTAAAGCAAAGAAAATATGTCTGTGCCATAGATGATTATATCCTACATGATATTACTATAGAAAAAGAGTATGATAAGCATTTTATCTTTTCTGTTCACTACTCCGTGATGACCAAAGATCCTGAAACCTGTTGGAAAAATGCGCGGAACCACATCGAGCATAATGGGACGTTTACGATCAAAAGTAAATTTTGGGTGAATAAGCTGGGGAATAAGTATTCTCTCAGTAGCAAGATAGAGTGATTTGTGACAAAGCTTGTATCCGCCTGACCTCCACTGAATGTTGTCAAATGACCAGACAGGAGTCGATCAGATGATCGACTCCTGGTTGCTGTTCGCGCTGCTTCCCGGTACAATATGTCGACGAAACGCTCTGC
>DASUTC010000224.1 GCA_036374795.1 Herpetosiphonaceae bacterium | reverse complement strand
GTGTCGACCTGCTCGTCAACAACGCTGGGGTGGCCGTAGGTGGTACGTTCGAGCAGATCAGCGACGACGACTTTGAGTGGCTGTTTGGGATTAATTTCCGTGGCGTGGTGCGGATGACTCGTGCCTTCCTGCCGCTGCTGAAGGCCAGTGATGACGCGCGCATCGTGAACCTATCGAGCGTGTACGGGTTGATCGGGCCACCCAGGCAAACGGCCTACGCGGCCAGTAAGTTTGCCGTACGTGGGTTTTCCGAGGCGCTGCGGCATGAGCTGAAGGGCTCGCGGGTCGGCGTCACCGTCGTTCATCCCGGCGGGGTGGCGACCGCCATCGCGGACAGCGCGCGGGTCCCGCTGGGTGTATCCGCCGAGGAGGTGGCACGTCAGCGGGCCGCAGCGCGCAAGCTGCTGAAATTGCCGCCGGAGGTCGCGGGCGAGACGATCGTGCGAGGCATCGAGCGCCGGAAAGCGCGGGTGCTGGTCGGCACGGATGCGAAGATCATCGCGGTGCTTACGCGCGTGGCACCCGTCTCGTATTGGCAGCTCATCGAGCGACTCCTTTCCCGATGAGCACGGCGGCGCCGAGCTTTTTGCCCAGGGCTGCCCGCTCGGTGAAGGAGTGCAGCAGCCCACGATGCCGCGCCGTACTGCCCGGAGCCTGCTCACATCGTCTCTACTGTGAAGGTGCCAGGGTCGGGCACGGGCGAAGGGTGGAGCGATGCCCCGCTGCCAGAAGTCACGTGAAAGGATGGAGCCATGTTCAGCGTCAGTGACCGTCAGCGCATTCGCGACCGGGTGCTCCACCTGGCTGCATCCGATACGCGAGTCGTCGCTGGAGCGATCGTTGGTTCGCTCGCGCACGATGAGGGCGATCGATGGTCCGATCTCGACCTGACGTTTGCGGTCGCAGACACCATCCCGCTGCATGAGGTGCTTGCAGACTGGACGCGCGTCATCGTCGATGAGTTCGACGCGACGCACCTGTTTGACCTGCCCAGCGGAGCAACGATCTATCGAGTCTTCTTGCTCCCTGGCTGCCTCCAGTTTGATCTCTCGTTCACGCCGGCATCCACATTCGGGGCCAGCGGCCCGAAGTTCAAGATCCTCTTCGGAACTGCTGTGGAGAAGCCCTACGCCCCATCGCCATCCGCGCACGAACTCTTCGGCTACGCCGTGCATCACGCGCTGCGCGCGCGTTTTTGTATCGAGCGGGGTCGCTCCTGGCAAGCCGAGTACTGGATCAGCGGCGTGCGCGACTATGCGCTCAGCCTTGCGTGTCGTCGACGCGGCCTGCCAGCGGTTCATGGCCGGGGATTCGATGATCTGCCTTCCGAGGTGCGCGTCGGCTTTATGAGTGCGCTGGTAACGTCGCTGGAGCGCGATGCGCTCATGGGCGCACTCGGCGGCGCCATCGAGGGACTATTGCGCGAAGCCAGTGAGGTTCGCGTGCTGGCGGCGAAGGTCGAGCCGCAACTGCGCATGCTGACCGCCGCACCGGACCACGCAGGCAGTGCCGATGCGCAGTGATCGCGCGCCGGAGCGCAGCCTCGATCGCGCGAGCCTTGCGTCGACTGTCTGATGCGTTGCGTACGCCACCTGACGTTGAACATATGCTGGCCGCAGCAAAACCAGATCGAGCAGACCATAGTGAACGCGACGCAGACGAGCGCGCTGCCGAGGACGATTCCCTGTAGCGTCATGCGTTCTAATCCGCATCGGTTCGTCGGAAGATGTTGACATAACGGAATGACACGAGAAACTGCGTATCGATCGCTTTGATCAGGTTAAAGTCCTTCGTTCCCGTACGGATGCTCTCGTCGATCCGGTTGAGATTGGGCTGCAAAACGGTTCCGATGAAGCCTTGAACCAGCGTAAACACGCCTACGACGACCATTCTGACAGCGTTGAATACCGATAATCTGAATAATCATCCAACTGCTTCGCGCCGAACTGCGAGCGGCTGAGATTCGCCCCTGAGAAGTCGGCGCTGACGAACACGGCTCCATGACAGATCGCCTGAAGCGACAAGCTACACGCGCTCGTGACGAATACGCCGCCTCGTTAAGGCCAGTCTCGTTGATCTACCACGTGCCGGGAGCACATAGCCATCTTGGCGGCGGCACGATAGCCCTCAGGACCTACGGGCAATCCTTGACGCCGATAGGCCGGGTGCTCATGATTCGAGGAACATATTTGGACCGCTTAAGGAGTCTCATGAATTCACCCCACATCACCCCCGATAGAACCTCGTCCTCCTCCCTTCCTGCTCACTGGCGCGTGCCTGAACCTCTTTGACGAGCCGCTCGTGGCGCTTCGGCGCTCTCGTGCCGCCACGTCATGCGCGGCTGCTCCGCTGTGCTGCCGTAGCGATACATCCAATGCTCAAAGGAAATGCCATGAAGCCCCACCCACATGTATGTGCTCCCACGAGCACCCTGATGCTCATCCTCTGTCTGCTCGCCGCGCTGGTGCTTGCCGGTTGTAGCTCCGCTGCTCCAACGGCGCGTACGCCCCTAACTCCTGCGACGATCCGCGTCCAGCTTTCATGGCTGCACACGATCGAGTGGGCCGGATTCTATGTCGCAGAGGAGCACCACTACTATGCCGATCAGGCGCTCAGCGTACGCCTGACACCCGGCGGTGAGGATGCCCAGGGGAACTATATTGACCCGATCGAGGTGGTGCTGCGCGGCGACGCTGATTTTGGTGTGGCAAGCGGCGGTAATCTGGTTCAGGCAAGGGCAAATCGTGCGCCGGTGGTGGCAATCGCCTCGATCTACCAGCGCCATCCAATGGCGTTCACGTCGCTGGCTGAGAAGCAGATCACGAAGCCGCAGGATCTGATCGGCAAGACCCTTCATATCTCGCCCGACAGCAAATTGCTCCTGGACGCCATGCTGCTCGCGAGCGGCGTCGATCCCGCGCAGGTTACGACCGAAGATCGCACCGACTTTACGGCTGCGCCGCTGATCAACGGAGAGGCGGACATCATCGACACGTTTATCACGAACGAGGTCGTCACGCTTAAGCTGGAAGGCCACGCGATCAACAATATTCTGCCGGTCGAGTACGGTGTTGAAGAGTATCCAAACGTGATCTTCACGACCGAGAAGATGATCGCCGAGCATCCCGATGTCGTCGAGCGTTTCCTGCGGACGACGCTCCAGGGTATGCAGACCGCCGTGGAGAATCCTCAGCAGGTCGCGGCGCTGGCCGTACGCCACGATCCGTCTCTGGAGCTGAGAAAAGAGACTGAGGCGATGTATCAGTCGGTGCCGCTGCTCAAGCCGATGGGCAGCCAGCCCGGCCTGATGACCGCGAAGACGTGGGATATTACCTACCAGATCCTCCGCGACCATGGCATGCTGAAGCAGCCGCTCGACATCAAGGCCGCATACACCCTGGCTTTTCTGGACAAGATCTACGCGCAATAGCGTCGGCTGGCGGGCAACGTCCAGTACGGCGCGACAGCGCAGGCGATGAGGCTTGCAGGCCAAACCATTATCTCTGTAGGATACTTCATGAGCACACCCCCCATGACACATGTCGAATCCGAGCGAACGCTTCCATTCTGGCACCAGCTGCGCTGGCGTCTGGTTGCCAGCTTCGTTCTCCTGGCAACGGTGCCGCTTCTGACGGCGACGGTCTTTACGCTGATCGGGATGCGGGCACAAACAGAGCAGCAGGTCATCAACCAGCTAGAGTCGGTCGTTGAGCTGAAGCACGATCAGATCAACCGGTGGCTCGAGGCCAATGGGCTGGTGATGGATAGCTTGCTTGGTCAGCCCAACCAGCGTGCGCGCCTGGTCAACCTTGCGGCAGCGCCAGCGCCTGACTCGTCCGAGCAGGCTGCCGTGAGCGACGCGCTGCACAACCTTGCGGTGCTGCACGCCATCGACGGCGATCCGTACTTCCATCGGTTCTTGCTCTACAATCGCGCCGGACGGATCGTGGCCGCCTCCGACACGACCGATATTGGCAAAGTGGTGATGAATCAGCCCTATTTTGCGAGCAGCTTGGAGGAAGCGTATGTGCAGCCGCCATACTACGCGGTGGGCAGTGATACCCTGAGCATGATCATCACCCATCCGCTCCGCGATCAACAGGGGCAGACGATCGGCGTGCTGGCGGGGCAGGTTAACCTTCAGGCGCTCGGCCAGATTATGCTGACGCGCACCGGATTGGGCGAGAGCGGCGAAACCTATCTCGTCAGCGAGGAAAACAACTACTTGC
>DASUTC010000223.1 GCA_036374795.1 Herpetosiphonaceae bacterium | reverse complement strand
GCGACGATCGCCGGTTGCCGAACATTTGCTTGTGTTAGGTATCTATCGAATATTTCGATGTAGAGAGAGGCACTGCGGTGGCAACCACAGCTACAGCACAGAAAAACAATTACATCCTGAAAGTCAAAGGTCTCAAGACCTATTTTTTTACAGAAGAGGGTGTGGTCAAGGCGGTCGACGGCGTTGATTTTACGCTCAAGCACGGCGAGGTGCTTGGTATCGTCGGTGAGTCGGGCTGCGGCAAATCGGTTACGTCGATGTCACTGCTGCGGCTGATCAGCGCGCCCGGCGAGATTGTCGAGGGTGAGATCATCTTCGGTGAGGACGATCTGCTAGAGCTGTCCGAAGAAGAGATGCGCGGTATTCGCGGCAATCGGATCTCGATGATCTTCCAGCAACCAACGACAGCGCTCAATCCGGTGTTTACTGTCGGCGATCAGATCAAAGAAGCGCTCAAGATCCACAAAGGTCTGGATGATGCCGAGGCCGATAAGCGCTGCGAGCAGTTGCTGGCGCTGGTGGGCATTGCCGAGCCGCGTCGCCGCATGAGCACCTACCCGCACCAGCTTTCGGGCGGCATGTGCCAGCGCGTGATGATCGCGATGGGCCTGGCCTGCAATCCTGAGCTGCTGATCGCCGACGAGCCGACGACGGCGCTGGATGTGACGATCCAGGCCCAGATCCTCGACCTGATGCGCGATCTGCGCGAGAAGATCAACACGGCGATCATCTTGATCACCCATGACCTGGGCGTTGTCGCCGAGATGGTCGATAATGTGCTGGTGATGTACGCCGGTAAGGTCGTGGAGTACGCGCCGGTCAAAGAGCTATTCTCCGCGCCGAAGCATCCCTATACCCAGGGCTTGATCGCCTCGATCCCGGTGCTGGGCGTGATCAAAGATGAGCTGGATACCATCTCCGGTACGGTTCCAAGCCTGCTCGACCTACCGCCCGGCTGCCGCTTTGCCAGCCGCTGCCCGTATCGCATGGAGCGCTGCGATCAGGAAGAGCCGCCGTTGATCAAGCTGGAAGGCAATCGCCTTGTTCGCTGCTGGCTGTACTAGCGGTTGGAGGGGAGCATGACACAGACATATCCGACGAGTAATGCCACAGCCAGCCAGCCATCAAGCGCGACGCGCGCCAAGGACGATCTGCTGGTTGTTCAGGATCTCAAAAAGTATTTTCCGGTCAAAGGCGGCATCTTGCGCCGGACGATCGCCCAGGTGCAGGCGGTCGACGGCGTGAGCTTCACGATCAAGCGCGGTGAGACGCTCGGCCTGGTGGGCGAGTCCGGCTGTGGTAAGAGCACGACGGGCCGGACCATTCTGCGGCTGCTGCCCGCCACCGCAGGGAACGTGGTGTTCGAGGGCAAGGACGTGCTCAATGCCAGCGGTCGCGAGATGAAGGCGCTGCGCCGCGACATGCAGATCGTCTTTCAGGACCCGTACGCCTCGCTCGATCCGCGTATCATCATCGGCGAGAGCATCGCGGAGGGGCTGAAAATTCACGGCATCGGCAATCGCAACGAGCAGCTCGATCGGGTGCGCGACGTGATGCTGCGCGTGGGGCTGCGGCCTGAGCTGACGCGGCGCTTCCCGCACGAGTTTTCGGGCGGCCAGCGGCAGCGCATCGGCATTGCTCGCGCGCTGATCATGGAGCCCAAGCTGATCGTCTGCGACGAGCCGGTATCTGCCCTCGACGTGTCGATCCAGTCGCAGGTGTTGAACCTGCTCAAGCAGCTTCAGCGCGAGCTTGGCCTGACCTATCTGTTCATCGCGCATAACCTGAGCGTGGTCGAGCATATCAGCGATCGGGTCGGCGTGATGTATCTCGGCAAGATGGCCGAGCTGGCGACACGCGAGGAGCTCTTCCGTAACCCGATGCATCCGTACACCAAGGCGCTGATGTCGGCGATTCCGATCCCCGATCCCACGGTGCGGCGCGAGCGTATTATTTTGCAGGGCGACGTGCCCAGCCCGCTCAAGCCTCCCTCAGGCTGCCGCTTCCACCCGCGCTGCTGGCTTGCCAAGGAGATCTGTAAAGAGGTCGATCCGCCCTTTGAAGAAAAAGTACCCGCTCACTGGGTCGCGTGTCACTTCGCGGGCGAGTTCTAGCCGCAGGTACGGGATACGCAGATTGTCTCGATCGTCGCTGGCGCACTGGCTTTGCCAGTGCGTCGGCGTTTAAGCGCCGGTCAGCGGCCAAGCGACCCTTGCCGATATCTGGTATCATGCCTGCTCGAAATGTGTTCTCTGGAAAGGAAGAGGTCGGTTGATTGTTCGCCTGAGCATCATCGCGCTGACATTCGTTTTCTTGCTCGGTTGTTCGTTGCAGAGCGCCCCGCCACAGCCTGCGACGGGTAGCACGAATCCGACACCCGCTGCCAGCCCCACGAGCGCTATCGCCTCTGCGGCACCCGCTGAACCTGAGGCTCCTAGCGCATGGACGATCGGGCTGCTGGAATCGCCCAATAACCTGCTGCCCTTCTCGGTCGACGGTCGCGCCGCCGCGCCGATCGTCGAGGCGATGTTTCCCGCGCCCGTCCTGGGCATGGGCTATGCCTACACCACTACCGGTATCCTCGAAACGCTGCCGACGCTGGCAAACGGCGGCGTCGAGGTGACGACGGCGAGCGGCTTTCTGGATACGACGGGACAGTTCACTGTCACCGAGACGAGCCAGCCGACGACTACGCAGCAGCTTGTCGTGACCTATCGCTGGAATCCCAAGCTCCGCTGGGCCGATGGCACGCCGCTGACCGCCGCCGACTCGGTCTTCTCCTATGAGCTGTTCGGCGAGGTCCAGGCATCGCAGGAGGCGCAGGTCGCGCGCTCGATCATCGAGCGCTACGAGCAGGTCGACGAGCATACGACGCGCGCGGTGCTGAAGCCTGGCCGTATCGATCCCAACTATCTCGCGACCGCGTGGCCGCCGCTGCCGCGCCATCGGCTTCAGGATCGCCCGGCGAGAGATGCCCTGGACGAGTTTGCGCAGCAGCCGCTGGGCTACGGCCCGTTTACGTTTCTTGAGCGGCAGCCGGGCGATCAACTGGTGCTGGAGCGCAACGAGTACTGGCCCGATCACGCAAAGCTGCCGGAGCAGCTCGTCTTTCGCTTTTTCGGCTCCGCCGACGAGCTACGCAATGCCGTGGCGGGCGGCACGGTCGATGTGGCGACGCTGGAGCGTATTCCGCAGGAGTTGTATCCCTATCTCGATCAGGATCAGCAGAGCGGCGCGGCGAGCGTGACGTTTCTGCCCGGCCCGGTCTATGAGCATCTCGATCTGAATCTGGCCGACGAGCGGCTGCACGATCCGCGTGTCCGGCAGGCGCTAGCGTATGCGATCAATCGCCAGGGCATGATCGATGCGTTCTTTGGCTCGAAGGTCAAGCCGCTGTCGAGCTGGATCTTGCCCGATCAGCAGGTATTCTACGCTGGCGACGAGCAGCTTATGCGCTATCCCTACGATCCGGGGAAGGCAAGCGCGCTGCTGGACGAGGCGGGCCTGACCGACAAGGACGGCGATGGCATCCGCGAGTTGGCGCAGGGCCAGCCGCTCACGCTCACGCTGCTGACCACCGACACGCCGCAGCGGGTTGGGATGGCCGAGCGCATTGCCGCCGATCTCAAGGCGGTCGGCGTGCAGATCGTGACGGAGCTCCAGCCGATCGACCAGTTTTACAGCGGGACCGGCCCGCTGTACCGGCGCAACTTCCAGCTGGCGCTCTTTGCCTGGATCGCGGGCGTTGATCCGGGCGGCCTGCCGCTGTGGAGCTGTAACGCGGTTCCGCTACAGGAGAACGGCTTTACCGGCAATAATTTCAGTGGGTGGTGCTTCGAGGCGGCGGAGTGGCCGCTGCGGCGGGCAAACTCGACGCTGGACGAGCGCGCTCGCGCCCAGGATTATCTCAAGCACCAGCAGTTGTGGACGCAAGAGGTGCCGGTGATTCCGCTCTTTCAGCGACCGATCGCGGTGATCGCTCATCCGCGTATGCAGGGCGTGCAGCCCGATCCGCTCGCGCCCGTGACGTGGAATGTCGATCAGTGGACGAGCACGCGGTAGTAGGTTAGTGCATCGTTGGATGGTGGCGGGATGTAGAGCAGCCGAAACCTGCTACTACACCATGCTATACTAACATCACTCTATTATCTCAGCACTAGCCGGAATCAGGGGAACTCTCCAAAACGCCGGTCTGATGGCGCGCCAGGAGTACCTATGACGGCATTACTTGATCGTATTACCATTGAGCCGCACGTCTGCCACGGCAAACCCACGATTCGCGGGCTACGCTATCCGGTCGAAACCATTTTGGAACTCCTCAGCGCAGGGATGACCACGGATGAGATTCTGGCAGACTACGAGGATTTAGAGCGCGAGGATATTTTAGCAGCACTTGCCTTTGCCGCGCGTCTCGCAAATGTCAAGCGTATGGACTTGTTGGCAGCATGAACTTCCTTGTTGATGCTCATCTACCACGTCGTCTCGCGTTCCGTCTGAAGGAGGCGGGGCATGATGTTGTGCATACACTTGATCTGCCAAATAAAAATAGTACAACTGACAACGAAATCAACGACATTTCGGAACGTGAGCAAAGGTCGTTGTCACCAAAGACGCAGACTTTGTTAATTCATTTCTTGTGGTACGAAAACCATTCAAGTTGTTGTTAATCTCAACTGGTAATATCACTCATATTGAGCTAGAAGCACTATTTGTTCCTACTATTCCTATGATCGCCACAGCCTTTACACAGCATAGCTACATAGAGCTAAACCGCACAGCTCTTATTATCCATCGCTAGGTGGTATTCCAGGTGTTAGAACGGGTGAGCAGAAGCCACCATCCGCGAAGCAGAATCACAAAGGCCATCCTGCGCTGGCTGCCCGCCGCTGCATGGATGGCCCTGATCTTCTGGTTTTCGTCACAGTCGGACCTGCCGCGTCCGGCCAGCGACCTGCTCAACCTGATCCTACGGAAAACAGCACATTTCACCGTGTTTGGTGTGCTGGCCTTGTGCTATGTCTGGGCGCTCGGAGATTGGCGGCGACGCTGGCTGGCGCTCGCGCTCACGGTGCTCTACGCGATCAGCGACGAGTACCACCAGTCCTGGACGCCGCTACGACATCCGGCCTGGACCGATGTTGTGATCGACTCGGCTGGCGGCTGGAGCGCGTTGTGGCTCTTGCCACGTCTCCGCCAGCGGGCTATTGCAGGAACAACTCAAAGTTCGGCTGGCGATCACGGCCAAACAGGTGCCGAAACGCACGCTTAAGGCCTTCGGCAGCCTCATCGCCGAGCCAAAAGCTGGCAAGTGCGCCAACGATGAGGCCCAAAGCACTACCAACCGCAGCGCCTAGAGCAAATAGTAGGTACCGATCACGCGCAGTGGCCCTCATGAAGATTGTTCCTTTACTGAACGACTACCACCGGCTGCGCTTGCTTCCACAGCCGTTCGAGCCGATAAAACTCCCGTTGCTCCGGTGAGAAGACGTGGACGATGACATCGCTGAAGTCGAGCAGCACCCAGCCAGTCTCCGCTGAGCCCTCGATCTTGGGATTATGCGCCCCACCTTTGACCAGCGCTTCGTCGAGCGCCTCGATCACTGCCCTGATCTGACGTTCGCTCTCAGCAGTACATAGCACAAAGTAGTCGGCGATGGTGGTCAGCCCGCGCAGGTCCAACATAACGATGTCGTGGGCCTGCTTGTCCTCGGCTACCGTCACCGCACGACGCGCTAGTGTTGCGGCTTCGATAATAGCATCCTCCTGCCTATTCGGCAACTACATTCACGCTCTATTTTACCACGCCGTTTGGCGCGCGCGCATGGTACTACCCGCTCCCAATCAGGCCCATCTCGCGACCGACATGCTCGAAGACGGTGAGCGCTTCTTCCAGATCCTGGCGCGTGTGCGTGGCCGTGACGATCGTTCGCACGCGGCCTTTGTCGCGGGCAACCGTCGGGTAGGCGATGCCCTGGGCGAAGACGCCGCTGGCAAACAGCCGGTCCGAGAATTGCATCGCTTTCGCGCCCTCGCCGACGATCACCGGCGTGATCGGGGTTTCCGAGATGCCGGTGTTGAATCCTAGCGCCGCCAGGCCGCTCTTGAAGAAGCGCGTGTTATCCCAAAGTTGATCGATCAGCCGCTGTCCTTCATCGCTCTGTAGCAAGTCCAGGGCCGCGATACAGGTTGCCGTGACCGATGGCGGATGCGAGGTTGAGAACAGGAATGGCCGCGCGCGATGCTCCATCAGCTCGCGGAGCGCCTGCGAGCACGCGGCATAGCCGCCGACCGAGCCGATCGCTTTGGAGAGCGTGCCGACGCTGATGTCCCACTCTTTGTCGATGCCGAAGTGATGGACGGTGCCGCTGCCATGCGCGCCCAGCACGCCCGATCCATGCGCATCGTCGACCATTGTCACCGCGCCGTAGTGTTTGGCGAGCTCGGCGATACGCGGCAGCGGCGCGATGTCGCCGTCCATCGAGAAGACGCCGTCGGTGACGATCAGGATGATGCGATGCTGGCTGTTCCTGGTTTCCTCCAGCACGCGCTCCAGATCGTCCATGTCGTTGTGCTTGTAGACTTTGCGCGCCGCTTTGGTCAGCCGCACGCCGTCGATGATCGAGGCATGATTGAGCTCGTCGGAGATCACAAGGTCGCTGTCGCCCAGGATCGTGCCGAGAACGGCCTGGTTGGCCGTGAAGCCGCTCTGAAGCACCAGCGTGGCCTCGGTATGCTTGAACTGCGCCAGCTTGCGCTCCAGCTCCTCGTGAATGTCCATCGTGCCGATGATCGTGCGGACCGCGCCCGTGCCGACGCCGTATCGGTCGATCGCGGCTTTGGCCGCCTCGCACAGCTTGGGATGGGTGGTCAGTCCAAGGTAGTTGTTCGACGACAGGTTGATCACCTCACGCCCATCGATCACCGAGCGCGGTCGCTGCTCGCCGCTCAGGATGCGCAGCTTGCGATACACGCCCTGCTCTTTTAGCTCGTTCAGTTGGGCCTGGATCACCTGATCAAATGGCTGGGGCATATGCTGCCTCCTGTAAGGATCGATTAGCTCATGCCGTTTGGGAAGAGCGCGACTTTGGCCGCCTCGCCGTCGATCATCATCTCGAATGCCTGCTGGAAATCGTCGAGCGGCATGCGGTGGCTGATGATCGGACGAATATCGACTCGTCCCTCGCCGATCAGCGCGCGCGTCTGATACCACGTCTCGTACATTTTGCGCCCTGAGACGCCGTAGACCGTCGCGCCTTTGAAGACGATATGGTTTGCCAGATCGAAGTTGTCGAGCGGACGGCCCGGCAGGCCAAGCAGCGCGGCGTAGCCGCCGAAGCGCAGGCTTTTGAAGCCCTGGTTGATCGCCGCCACGTTGCCCGACATTTCGAGCAGCACATCGACACCCGCGCCGTCGGTCGCCGCCATGATCTCGCCCACCACATCGCCGCGCGCATCGACGGGATGAGTCGCGCCCATAGTGCGGGCCAGCTCCAGACGGTTCGGATTGACATCGGTGGCGAAGATGCGCCGCGCTCCCGCCGCGTGGGCGATGCCCACCGCGAAGAGGCCGATCGGCCCGCAGCCGGTGATCAGCACCGTTTTGGTCGCCAGATCGGTCGAGAGCGCCGTGTGAACCGCGTTGCCGAACGGCTCCTGGGCGGCGGCGACCGCCGGATCGAGCTGCGGATCGTTGCACCAGGCGTTCGAGGCCGGGATCGCGATATACTCGGCGAAACAGCCGGGCCGGTCCACGCCAATGATCTTGACGTTGCGGCAGATATGCGACTGGCCGGTGCGGCAGGGGTAGCAGTGGCCGCAGATGATATGCGTCTCGCCGGAGACGAAGTCGCCAACCTTGAGGGTAGTAACTTCATCGCCGACGGCGACAATATCGCCGGAAAACTCGTGCCCGAAGACCATCGGCGGGCGGATGCGGCTTTGTGCCCAGGTGTCCCAGCGATAAATATGCAGGTCCGTGCCGCAGATCGTCGTGGCGCGCACTTTAACCAGTACGTCGCGCGGGCCGATCTTGGGCACCGGCACCGTTTGTAGCTCAGCGCCCGCCGCAGCCCGTGCCTTGACCACAGCGCGCATGGTTTCTGGAATCAAGAAAGCGCCTCCTCATCGAAGCGATAGTTGTTTATGAAGCAGCAGTATACGAGCAGCCGCAATGCGCGTCAAGCCAGCGCCCGGCGCGGCCAGGCCCTCGATTTTCGCGGCGCGCACTTGACAATAAGCGGCCCAATCGGTACAATACAAGCGTTCAAGGGGATGTTTGGTTTCGACGGGGAGCTGAGGTCGTCGGTTGCGAGTCGAGCCGCCCAGTCTCGTTAAAGGGGCAACGCCAATAACTGGCAAAACTGCACGAGCGCCTCAAATGGCGCTGGCCGCTTAATATAGTGGCCCGCCCGCCTATCCTCAGCCTGATGGGATAGGCCTGGCGTCAGCAAGTCGGGCTGCTGCAACCGTAATCGCCTGCTAACGGTTGCTTAAGCTAAGCGGGCTGGTTTCCTGAAGCGCCTTGTCTATTGAGCGCTGGAGACGAGACACTAATCAATAGTCTACACTCGTAGATATCGGCGGTCAAACTTTTCGGACGCGGGTTCGAATCCCGCCATCTCCACCACACACCAGCAACCGGAGCCACTGGCTCCGGTTGTTGCTTTTAATTCGTCGCCGGAACACGCCGACGCGCGCGGTACCAAGCTCGTACCGCGCGCGTCGTCTTGGAGCGGCTCGCAGCGCTCAGGCGATCGTCGGCTACTTCGTGCGGGTCTTGAAGGCCCGCTCGACGGCGGCGTAGGCATTGACATAGCCGCTGCCGACCTCCCAGGTCGCATAGCCGCTCATGGGCGTCGCCGTCTCCTGAAGGATCTGCTTGATCTGCGCGGGCGAAAGGCGTGGATTGGCGTCAAGCATCAGCGCGACAACTCCGGCGACATGCGGCGCGGCCATCGACGTGCCGCTCAAGGTGGTGTAGAAGGGCAGATAGGCCGGCTCGATCAGCTTAAGGTCGTCCGGCGTGCCGATGACACCGATCGGCGAGGCCGCGCGAGTCGAGATGATCATCGCGCCCGGTGCGGTCAGCGTCGGGCGATCTTCCCAGGTCCACATCTGGCCGTCGACGGTGAAGCTGCCGCTCTTGCCGCTGATGCCGCGCGATGAGAAGCTGGCAAGCTGGCGCTGCTTATCGCCTGCCGCGACCGCGATGACCCACGGCGCTTTCTTGTAGTTGCCGGTGATCGTGCCTGCGTTCGGGCCGGAGTTGCCCGCCGAGAAGACGACGACGATGCCGCGATCGTAGAGCCGCTTGGTCGCGACGTTGATTGGATCGTTGGGATCGACATCCGTGCCGACATCGCTGGTGGTGCCCCAGGAGTTGGTGATCACGCGAATGCCGTACTGTGTCTGATGCGTCAGCGCGTAGTCGAAGCCGCCGAGCGTATCCAGCAGCAGCAGGCCCGCGCCGGAGCCGTAGCCCACCAGATTCGCGCCGGGCGCGACGCCCTCATGCTTTCCGGCGGACTGTGCCCCGGTGCCGCCGACGATGCCCGCAACGTGCGTGCCGTGGCCGCCGGTCGCATCGGTGTTTGGCACGTTCTCGACGTAGGTGATCGGCAGGAGCGTGCTGTCAAGCGCGTTCAAGTTCGTAGCTGCCTCGACGTTCTGCACCAGATGCGGTCCAAACTGCAGATCGTTATGTGTGCCGTCGATGCCGCTGTCGTTGACCAGCACGGTGACGCCGGAGCCGGTGACAGGCATGCCGCCGTTCTGAAGGATCATATTCCCATCGGTACGTACTCGATCGACCCCGGTTAGCGCTGTCGCCTCGTAGTTGTCGTAGGCCAGCGCATAGTTGAGATCGAGCGAGCGTACCTCGGCGCTTGCCGCCAGCGCGTTGATCTGATCGGTCGTCGCCAGTACTCCGGCGATCGGCAGCGAGCGGAAGGTGATGCCGGTGGCGATGCCGGTCCCGCGCAGCAGATCGATCTGCGCTGCGGTTGGCGCGCTCTCTCCCTGGAACGTGACCACCACTTGCAGCGGCGCGGTCGCGGTGGTCATGGCTGCTCGCAGCCGCTCATCGACGACAGAGCCGGTTTCGGCCTGGGCTACTCCGCCAGCCAGACCCGATACGGCGAACAT
This sequence comes from Herpetosiphonaceae bacterium, assembly GCA_036374795.1. Taxonomy (NCBI): domain Bacteria; kingdom Bacillati; phylum Chloroflexota; class Chloroflexia; order Herpetosiphonales; family Herpetosiphonaceae; species Herpetosiphonaceae bacterium. Next base: position 20,003 of record DASUTC010000223.1, on the reverse strand, counting down.
CAGGGCGAATGCCAGTGCCAGCAGGGATAGCCTACGAACAATCTTCATCGAACGTTTCTCCTTGTGAATGAGCAACCTCAATCCAGTATGTATACCTACCGCCGATCTAAGGCTATGTTGCAGGCTATATCGTCGGAAAACTACAAGATGGATCGTCTCTGTAGTGCGAGTATTATATACACCACTGACGATGGTGTCAAGGGAGATTTGATAGCGATTGCGGTGGTCACGCTTGATGGGTTGGCGTCAACGCGCCTGCTCATGGTACGATCCGCAGGACGATTTCACCGATTGAGCCGAGAGCGGCTGTGGAGGTGCGATGAGCGAAACAACTGCCGAGGGATTGATCGAGATGTCTCCCAAACCCGCGCTTTGATTCTGCACTAGCGGATCGGATACCATATGCCCAATCTGACCGAGGCACAGCGCCAGCAGATCATCGAGCTTTTGCGGCGCGGCATGGATCTGCCCCACGCATACAAAGACCTGCTGTTCCCACCTGCTCGGCAGGAGTGCGCGCTGGTGTACGCGGGCAAAGAGCCACACGCCGCGATCCTGGCGGATTCGGCTACGGCGGAGCTGCGGGAGATTCGCCGCTTCGGCGCGGATACCGCCGACTGGCGTAACCGGCTGATCTTCGGCGACAATATGCAGGCGCTCAAGGCGCTGCTTGGGCTAAAGGCGCAGGGACAGCTTGCCAGCGCCAATGGCTCGCCGGGCGTGAAGCTGGTCTATATCGATCCGCCGTTCGCGACCAGACAGGAGTTTCAGGGAACGCACGAGGAGCGCGCGTATCACGATCGGGTTGCGGGCGTGCAGTTCGTGGAATTTCTGCGTAAGCGGCTGGTGCTGCTCAAGGCGCTGCTCGCCGAGGACGGCGTGCTGTGCGTGCATCTCGATTTTCGCAAGAAGCACTACATCAAGGTGATTCTGGACGAGATCTTCGGCGAGCAGAACTTCCGCAACGAGATCGCGGTCAGCCGCGTCAAGAAGAGTATCCGTGAGCATGAGCGAGTGCGCAAGCTCAACGAGGAGTTTGATACGATCTTGCTCTACGCCAGCGGCGAGGCAGCGACGCTCCGCCCGCCGACACGCCGGGTGGCACGCGAGGCACGCTGGCACGCCTTCGACGCGGCAGGGCTACGTACGGGCATGGACTATGATCTTTTTGGGCACAGGCCGCCGCCGGGTAGGCACTGGATGTACATCAAAGAGCGCGCGGAGCAGATGATCGCAGCGGGTAGGCTCCGGCCTCATCCGCGCACAGGCCGCCCCCAATACCTGATCGCCGCCAGCGCCGAGGATCTGTGTAACAACCTGTGGACCGACATCAGCGCCTATGCGTTCACGGCTGGCTATCCCACGGAAAAGAGCGAGGCGCTGCTTCGCCGCGTGCTGGAGATGGCGAGCCAGCCGGGTGATCTGGTGCTGGATGCGTTCGCGGGCTCCGGCACGACGCTGGCCGTGGCGGAGAAGCTGGGACGGCGCTGGATCGGGGTGGACTGTGGCAAGCTGGCGATCTACACAAGCCAGCGGCGGCTGCTGTCGCTCGATAGCGGCAACGATCCCAACGGCGGGCCGCTCCAAGCCCGGCCCTTCGCGCTGTACAACGCCGGTCTTTACGATTTCGCGCGGCGTCCGCTCCGCTCCTGGGCGCTGTGGCGTCAGCGCGCGCTGGCGCTCTTCGGCTGCCGCGACGCGCCGCATACTATCGGCGATGTGCAGCTCGACGGCTACCGCGATCATGCGTCCGTGCTGCTCTTCGATCACAATCGCCAGGGCGCGCTCCTCGACTACGGCACCATCGACGCGCTGCATCGGCGACTGGGCGCTGCTCTTGACGGTCGCTGCTGGATCATCGCTCCGGCTGCCAGCGTGACGTTTTTGGAAGATACCGTGCAGCGCGATGCCGCACGCTACACGATCTTGCGCGTGCCCTACTCGATCGTCGATGCACTGCACGCGCCGCCCGGCTCATCCGCGCCGCGCCCGATGACAGGTCGAATCGATCGGCGGGTGAACTCGCTGGGCTTTGATCTGATGCGTCCGCCGCAGGTGGCCTGTCGCTACACGATCCGCCAGCGTCCCGGCCAGGTGCGTGAGGCGGATGCAGTGATCGCGATCACCGCATTCGCCAGCGCCACGCCCGCCGGAGCAAGCAATGGCAGCCTGCGCCGCGAAACGCTGTCGCTGGTGCTGGTCGACTACGATTACCCCTACGATCCGCTGCGATCGGGCGTGCAGCCGCCGTGTACGATCGATGCGGTCTTCGATGCCGCGCAGCTCGCGGCGGCGGGCTGGGAGGTGCGGCTGCCATGCGAGGCATTGGGCGCGACGATCATGCTGATCTATGTGGACATCTACGGCAACGAGTACGCCGAGATCAAGGCGCTCGCCGATTTCGAGCAGCTCGGCCCGTAGCGCGATGGGGTGTGAGCGCCGAGGGTCCCGCTGCGGAGTGGTCGCGTGCCGCCCCGCACGCTGGCGAGAAACGGCAGCTTGATCAGCGCCGGTGCCGATCGCCACGATCGCGCTCAACCCTTGTTCTTTGCTCTCCCCCGACAGCTACAGCGCGCACCTTGGAATATGCAGCGGCACGACCGCATGCGCTGGCTTGCGCAGATGCTCGACCGAGCGATACAGCGCGAACACCTGATCGGTGATGCGCGGCCAGGCGTACTGCTGCGCATTCACAATCGCATGAGCGCCCATCTCCTCGCGCAGCCCCTCGTGCAGCACCAGCGCCTCGATGCGGCCCGCGAAGGCGGCGGGATCGTCCCACGGCTCCAGAAAGCCCGACACACCATCCTCGACTGTAAAGGTCAGACCTCCCACCCGCGACGCGACCACGGGCGTGCCGCACGCCTGCGCTTCCAGCGCCACTAGCCCGAAGGACTCGTAGTGCGACGGGACGGCGACCACATCCGCAGCACTGTAGAGCAGCGGCAACTGGCCCTGCGTACGCGATCCGACAAAGCGAACCATGTCGGCGATGCCCAGCTCGTGGACTAGCGCGCGCAGCCGCCGCTCCTCGCCGCCCCACTGATCCTCGTGAGCATGCGCGTCGCCGCCGACGACCACCAGATGCAGCTCGGAGCGCGGCACGAAGGCGCGATCGGCAAGCAGCGCCATCGCGCGGAGCAGCGTATCCAGGCCCTTGAGCGGCTCGATCCGCCCGACGAACGCCACGATCTTCGCGGGCCTGGGCGGGAGGCCCATCCGCTGCCGGGCCTCGGCCTGATCGTGGGGCCGGAACATCGTCGTGTCCACGCCGCACGGAATCACCACCGCGCGCTCGGCCTCGATCCCATAGTGGAACTGCATCTGCGCGCGATCCAGCCTGGTGGCCGCGACGATCACATCGGCCTCGCGCAGCAGCCGCCCCTCGATCGCCACCCGCTCATCAGTCTCGCCCCAGATTGGCGTTGTCGCGATCTGATTTTTCATCGCGCCGAGCGTGTGGAACATATGCACCACTGGCACGCCCCACATCTTGCGCAGCTCGATCGCCGCCACGCCGGAGAGCCAGTAGTGACTGTGGATCAGATCGTAGTGCAGATCTTGCCCATCGGCGAAGCAGCGGATGCGCTGGACGAACTCCGGAATATAGTCGAGCACCCAGTTTTTATCGTAGGGCGCGGCAGGCCCCGTTCGTAAGGTGATCACCCGCGCGTTCGGCCCGACCTCGACGATCTGCGGCTCGCCCCGGCGCTGCGCGCGGGTAAAAATATCGACGGCGGTACCACGGCGGCCTAGCTCGCGCGCCAGCTCGCGCACATAGACATTCATGCCACCGGCCTCTTTGCCGCCAAGCTTTGCCAGAGGGCTGCTGTGAACAGCCAACATTGCCACCCGTTGCACAGAAGATCCTTTCATTCAGCGCTCTGTACTACTTACTTTCTGTAACTAACCTACTAAAGTGTACCATTCTCTCATCGACGACGCTGGCGCAACAGGCTGGCTCCGGCTGGTACGTTGGTTTCAGCTCATAGTTACATCTTTGGCGTGCGGCAGGTGACACTGCCGATCACAACAGCAGCACCGCCGCCTGCTCCGCTGAGTCAAGCGCTCGCAAGATCAGTTCCATGTCCTTATAGGCTTCATCCACGGTCGCCACGATCGGCTGATCTTCACGCAGCGCGGCGGCGAAGTTCAAAAACTCGGCGTAGTAGCCGCCGTCATCGGCCTCGACCGGGATCGTCTCGGCGGGCTGCTCGCGCCGCAGCAGACGCACCTCGCCATCGTGCAGCACCAGCGTCGCCTCCGAGCCGTAGATCGTCAGGTCTAAAAAGGCCGATCGCTCGTCGTGGCAGACGACCGAGTACAGGTAGGAGCCGAGCGCGCCAGATCGAAAGCGCAGATTCATACTGATCGTCGTCGGACCGTTGAGCCGCGAGTAGCCGTACTTGGCAAACGCCTGCACCCACTCGACCTCTCCGGCGACAGTTCGCAGCGCCGCCGCGTGATGCACGCTCGCGTCCAGGATCGGGCCGCCGCGATATTGGCTATCGTGCCGCCAGGGCGTGCTGGCGAAACTGCCGGGCGTGGTCGGATCGACGTAGGAGAGCGCGTGCAGCCGCACCAGCAGCAGATCGCCGAGCGTGCCCTCGTGGACGAGCCGCCGCGCCGCCGCCAGATCGTTGCGGTAGCGAAAGTTCTCGGCGACCAGCGCTGTCACCGGCAGGTGAGCCAGATGCTCTTTGAGCTGTCGGGCCTGCTCCAGATTCGAGCCGAGCGGCTTCTCGATGATCAGATGCTTCCCGGCGCGGGCGGCATCCAGCGCGATCGGCGCGGTCAGATGGATCGGCAGCGACAGCAGCACCGCCTCGACCTCGCTGAGCGCGAGCAGCTCGTGGTAATTGGCGCAGGTGTGCTCCGCGCCGACCAGCGCCGCGATCTCCTGTGCCCTGCTGAGATCGATGTCGGCGACCGCGCCGAATCTGTAGCGGTCGCGGAGCCGCCGCAAGGCGGGCCAGTGCAACTGCTTGACGGCCAGGCCAGCGCCGATGATGCCAAGATTGATCGGTTGGGTCATGCCAGGTATCCTTGCTTGCTCAGGCAATATGGCTCATCGCTCAGAGCATATTGCTCGCTAGTGCTATAATCGATCGTATGACGACCGCAGACTCTCACGCGCTCTTGCAGCGCAACCGCGAGCTATTCATCCTCAACCACATCGCCGAGACGCTCAACCGCACCACCGACATCCAGACGGCGCTCGACGATACGCTTGCCTCGGTGGTGGAGCTGATGGGCCTCCAGACCGGCTGGATTTTTCTGCTGGATGACGCAGGCAAGCTTTATACCGCCGCCTACCATGATCTTCCGCCCGCGCTGGATTATCCCGGCCCGGCCTGGTGCGGTGGGTGCAATTGTAACAGCCTGTTTACATCGGGCGAGCTGCGCACGGCGATCAATATCGTGCAGTGCTCGCGGCTGGCCGAGGTCGAGGGCGATCGGCGGGGGCTGGAGTTTCACGCGAGCGCGCCGCTGCACTCCGAGGACCGCATGCTCGGCATTTTGAATGTTGCCAGTCCCGGCTGGGACGTGTTCACGCCCGACGCGCTGCTGCTGCTCTCGGCGGTTGGCGCGCAGCTTGGCACCGCGATCGAGCGCTCGCGGCTGTCGCAGCAGGCGGTGGTGCTGGCCGCGCTTGAGGAGCGCAACCGGATCGCGCGCGAGATCCACGATACGCTGGCGCAGGGCCTCGCCGCGATCACGCTGCATCTTGAGGCGGCAGAGGCGCTGGCCGAAACCAAGCCGGATGCCGTGCAGCGCAAGATTGCCCAGGCGCTCAGCCTGGCGCGCACCAGCCTGCACGAGGCGCGGCGCTCGGTGCTCGATCTCCGAGCCGCGCCGCTGGAAGGCCACACGCTGCCCGATGCGCTGCGGCTGCTGGCGCAGCAGACCGCCGAGGAGTCCGGCGCTGATCTCACCGTCGAGATCGATCCCGGCATCGGGCGGCTGCCCCCGGCGCTGGAGACGGGCCTGTACCGGATCGCGCAGGAGGCGCTGGCGAATATGCGCAAATACGCGCAGGCAGCCCATGCGACGCTGCGGCTGGAGCGGCTCGACCCAGACCTGCGCCTGACGGTGGACGACGACGGCATCGGGTTCGACCCCGCGCTGGTGACGCCGACTGTACAGAGCGGCTTTGGTATCAAGGGCATGAGCGAGCGAGCGCGCCTTCTGGGCGGGCAGTTCGCGCTGTGCAGCACGCCCGGCACCGGCACGCGCGTCACCGCGACCGTGCCTTACCGCAGCGCGCCCACGAGCGAGGATGATCCCGGCAGTGGGCGATAGGGCAGAATCACGGGGTCGGTTGGGGAACCAGCGGCTCCAAGTTCACCGTTTCAAGTTTCGAGCTTCCTGCCTTTTGTTCGTTGTTTGGTTCTCGGTTCTTAGCTCCTGGCTCTCGCTTTGTGCTTTGTTCGTTCGTCCCCCGGCAGCCGACGCGACAGCAGATAGATCAGCCCCAGCGCGACCGCAATGCTCGCCACCAGCGGCAGCGACGAGGTGGTCGTCGGCGGGGGCGGCGCTGGAATGCGGCTGCGCTCCTCGGCGCTCGTCGCGCGGCGGCGGGCTAGCTCCAGGTTGAGACTTTCCTCGCCCACGCGCATTGCCCAGCGGTGATTAGCCGCGAAGATCGGCTTGAGCAGAAACGAGAACCGGCGCAGCAGCGGCTTGTCGGCGCGAATCTTCCAGTCGTAGACGATGTCGACCCACGGCCCGTCTTGCTCAAAGGTCCAGATACCTCGTCCGCTGAAATCGCCGAGCGCCTGGATCGTAAAGCCTTGCTCGCCGATCTCGGAGACACGTAGCCGCCAGCGCAGCGTGTAGGGCAGCCAGCCCTTGGTGTAGAGCTCGATCTCTTTGCCGAGCCCCTGCTCATCGCCGGGCACGACCTCGGTGACGCTGAGATAGACCGCAGGCCACCAGCGATCTAATCCTCCGGCATCCGCGATAATATCCGTCACTTCCTTGATCGTGCCCTGGACACGCCAGCGCGTGATGAAGTGATAGTCATTGATTGCCATAGGCTGCTCCGCGATCTCCGAGTTCCAAGTTCCAAGTTTCGAGTTCCAAGTTTCGAGTTGCCGTCCCCCGGTTCTTGGTTCTTCCCCTGCTCCTTTGTGCTCTGTTCTCCGTCGGGCGAAGAAGAATGACGTGTGGGGGGCCACCCCACACCCCCGCCGTGTCGGGCTATGCGGCGCTGGCCTGCGCGGGAAGGGTCCCGGTGCTCGCGGTGCGCGCCGACTGTCGCCAGCCGTACAGGCCGACGAGCAGGACGCTCACCAGGAAGACGACGTAGAGCCAGGCCGAGGGTCTGCTCCAGTCGACCACCTGCGGATAGCGGATCAGCCCCAGCAGTTGGAATCCGCCCAGTACGGTATAGCTGATTGTCGCGATATGCACGCGCTGCCAGTCGTTCTCCCAGCTCGAATGGGCGGCGGCGACGCCCAGCGCCAGCAGCCACGCGCCGACCGCGCGACCGGTCAGCGGCGTGAGCGTCCAGGGCCAGAGCGGCGCTGTAGCCTGTGGCGCGAGGAACAAAGCCGCGCCCAGCGGGAGCATCACCAGCGCATGAACGATCAGGATCGCATGAATCCAGCGCGGCAGCGGAGCGGTGCGCGGCGGATCGTCGCCCGGAACGCGCATCTGAAGCACCAGCAGCGAGGCCATCGTCAGCGGCACGATCGCGTAGACCGCTAGCCAGACCCAGGCGGCCACCCGCGTCAGAAGGTTGGGATCACTCAGATGGAAGCGATCGAGGTGCAGCAGCGTGGCGACGAGCGTCAGCGTGGTGAAGATCAGCACGGCGGGCACGGCGATGCGCGCATGTGCCCACAGGCGCTTGCGCGAGGCCATATACTCCATCGCGAAGCTCGCCCAGTAGCCGGCACCCAGAAAAGCCGCCGTCAGCGGTGGCTTGATCGTCCAGGCAAAGTAGCGCTCGGTGTACTCGGTGAGGATGAAGAGCTGGATGCCGACAATAAAGACGAGGCCGCTGGCGATCAGCAGCATCCAGCGCATGCCCTGTGTGACTGGCCTGAGGCCGGATGGTTGTACGGACTTCATGCGTGATACCCCCTGAAGATGGTGATACCTGATGCCGAACCGGCGCCGCCTACGCCGTCTCGTGCTGGCGCTGGGCCGTGCTCAAAACGCCCGGCTGGTAGAAGCGATCGTAAAAATCCGGGTCTGGATGATGCGCCTGGTAGGCCAGGATCGTGCGGAACGGCCCGCTGTTGGCCGGGAAGCGCCCGTAGCGCCGGTACACGTACTCGCAGTAGGCGATCGTCGCGGCGATGGCCTGCTCCGAGGGCGGCGGAACCGCAGCCTGGATCGCCGCGCCATCGCGCCAGGCGGTGGCCGCGCCGCCATCGCGGAACGTGCCGCGCCCCGCTCCGAATTTGTAGTCTACGTAGGCACGTACCGCCTCGGTCATGCTGCGGTAGTAGGGCGGGCAGAACGGCTTGATCAGCACCACGCCGTCGCGCTCTAGCCCGACCGCCGTCGGCACGGGCGTGTCGCGGCGGAGTGCCCTGAGCAGCGCGGCCATCAGCGGGCCTGCGCCGATCGTCCGCGAGAGCGGGATCGGCTCCATCCGAAAGCCGAGCGTCTGCATCCAGATGAAGGGATAGGCCGCGAAGTGCGCGAAGCCGCTCAGCCCCAGCGCCTCGGCCATCAGCGCCAGATTTTGTAAGATCGCGCCCTGCTCCAGCGCCGTAAACTCGTAGAGCCAGGTTTCGGTATAGCTCAGCGTGCCGACACGGCCCAGCCTGGGATCATCGTACAGGTGGCCGCCCCGCGACCGGGCGAAGCGTCCGATGCCCGCCGGACGAAAGCGGTTGCGCTCGTCGACGACGAACGAGGCGAACTCCTCGCCGAAAGCCGCCAGCAAGATGTTGATGTAGAGCGCGCTGTTCTCGTTTACCGGCAGGAAGAGCGTCGTGCCCGGCACATTCGACGACCAGCGGTTGAACGGCGGGACGAAGGGCATCTCGCGCGGCACATCCAGGCGGCGGTCGGCGATGCGCACGCGGTTTTTGAGGTACAGCTCGACCAGCCGGTGCTCGCGGGCCAGCCCGATCAGCGCGCCAATGTCCGCGCGGGCATAGTCCTGCGGTCGCTTGAGCATCCAGACGCCCTGGTCGTTGATCACAAAGACGATCACCGTGTGGATCGAATCGCCGCTGGGCACCGTCCGCCCGACGAAGTGGGTCATGATGTTGCCGCCTCCGGTTTCCGGCTCCGCTCCCGGCTGGTACGGCAGATCGCCCAGCGCATGGCCGGTGATGCCGCAGGCGGCAAAGGCCAGCGCGGCCTCCTCTTCCAGGCTGAGCGGCTGCGTCGGCTGCGCGCTGGTGTAGGCCAGCGGCCCCCCATCCAGTCGCATGCCCTTCGCAAAGCGCCGCGACCGTCGCTCGATCAGCGCGTCGAGCAGCGGGTAGCGCGCCAGGTGCTCGGCTCCGGCATGGGACGGCTGCGAAGATGCGGCTTGCATCGTGCTCCTCCTGATGATCATGCGGACGGCAGCGGCGATTCGGCGGCTGGGAGCGCCTTGCGCGGGTGTCGCGGTGCGCGTAGGCATGGGTGAGCGCAGGATCAAGGAGTGGAATCGCGCGCGTCTGGACCATTATACATCAGACGTTTTGCGAGCATAAGAGGGGATCTAAGCATCAGACCTGGCACAGACATTTGCAAATCTGGTCGGGTAATCTTATACTCGCCTGTAAGGAGAACTCCGTTGCCTGTGATGCATCATTCGTTTGCGGTCGCGCTTACGCCTCCTTTGAAATGGGCCGGCGGCAAGCGGTGGCTGGTCCCAAAGCTACGTTCAATCTGGGCCGGCCACGCGCATCGTCCGCTGGTCGAGCCGTTCGTCGGCGGCATGGCGGTGGCGCTGGGTCTTCAGCCGTCGATCGCGCTGCTCAACGATACGAACCCGCACCTGATCAATTTTTACCGCTGGCTTCAGCGCGGGCTGGTCATCTCGATCGAGATGGCGAACGATCAGGCGCTCTATTACCGGCATCGCCAGCGCTTCAACACGCTGATCCGCGAGGGCGGCGCGGAGACGGCGGAGGCTGCGGCGCTCTTTTATTATCTCAATCGTACGGGCTTCAATGGCCTCTGCCGCTTCAACAATCAGGGCACATTCAACGTGCCTTTTGGCCGGTATAAAACGATCAGGTACACGACCGATTTCAGGCCGTATGTCACGGCGCTGCGCGGCTGGCAGTTCACCGCTCACGATTTCAGCGCTTTGGGTGTCAGCGCCGATGTGTTTATGTACGCCGATCCGCCCTACGATGTCGAGTTTACGGCCTACAGTCCCGGCGGCTTCAACTGGCGCGATCAGGTGCGCTTCGCCGAGTGGCTGTCCCGGCATCCGGGTCCGGTCGTGGCCTCGAACCAGGCGACGGCGCGGGTGCTCGATCTGTACGGCCAGCTTGGCTTCGAGATCGACGTTCTTGAAGCGCCCCGGCTGATCGCATCGAACGGCGATCGGACGCGCGCGCGCGAGATGCTGGCGACGAAGGGCATCTAGGCAAACGGGGTTGTCCGCTTGCGCAGCGGAGGCGGTGATACCAACACGGAAGCATAATAGAGTAGGTTTGATGGTCGTGTGTTGTGCCGTTGGGCAGCATGTTAAGGTAAAGCCTGTATGACGATTCGCATTGTACTCGCCGACGACCACCCGATCGTGCGCGAAGGGCTGGCATCCGTGCTTGAGACGCAGCCCGACTTCGAGGTGGTGGGTCAGGCCAATGATGGCGCTGAGGCCGTCGATCTGGTTTCGGCGCTGAAGCCGGATGTGGTGCTGCTGGATCTGGAAATGCCCAGGCTGGACGGCGTGCAGGCGCTACGCGCGATGCGGGCGGAAAATCCCGGCGTCAGAGCGCTGGTCTTTACCGCCTTCGATACCGACGAGCGCATCATCGGCGCAGTTCAGGCCGGGGCGCGCGGCTACCTGCTTAAGGGCGCGCCACGCGAGGAGCTGTTTGGCGCGATCCGCGTGGTGGCTCAGGGCGGCTCGACGTTGCAGCCCGTGGTCGCGGCCAAGCTGATGGAGCGCATGACCGGCGGGGCCGCGTCGGCGCTGGAGCCGCTGACCGAGCGCGAGCGTGAAGTGTTGCAGTTCTTGGCGCAGGGCCTCCAGAACAAAGAGATCGCGAGCCAGCTACATATCAGCGAGCGGACCGTCAAGTTCCACGTATCGGCGATCCTGGCAAAGCTCGGCGCTGGCAATCGTACCGAGGCCGTACGGATGGCTGTCCAGCACGGCCTGATTCAGCTGTAGATTTCAGCCGCGACAGCGCAGCGGCGGAGCGCCGCAACGCTCCGCCGCTCATGATATGTACACTACGACTATCTGTGCAAGGATCGCCGTGGAAAGACGCAAGAGAGGGATGTGCTAGAAGAACATCGGTAGGTCGACCTCAAAGTACCGATGGGCGATCTCGGCAACAATAAACCCGAACATAAAGCCGATCATCACCGCAAATGCTGGGTACACGATGCACTCCTCTCTGTGATATGCCTGTGTATCAGCAGGAACCGTACCACTTCGGATACCGTACCAGAGCTATCATAACACGGTATGAAGATCCGCGCATCTTTGTGAAAAGTGCTACGATGAGCCGCCAGATTCGCGAGACGGCAACGGGGAGACTCAGACCGTCACATTCACCCACTTGATAAACTGGCGTCCCGTCTCGTCGACATGGATCACCAGTTGCACCAGCAGATGATTGCGCGTGCCGCCGTCGATCTCACACAGCTCAACAGCGCCGCCCCAGCGCGGATCGCCCGCGACATCGATCCACTGGCGCTGATGCGCGTGCGGAAAGCCGTTGCGCTTGAGCCACTCTTCAACGGCGCTGGTTGCATAGATCGAGCGCGGCCCATGGTCGAGGCTGCCTGCTGGCGGCTGGTACGCCGCCACCACCTGCTCGATCGCCTGGGTCAGCGCTGCCCGAAACTCTGCCCGCCGCTGAAAATTGACGCCGAATTGCAGCGCATCGTACTGCTTGGCGGTCAGCTCGATCGCCGCTGGCGCTTCCGGCGGCTGCCCGGTCGCCAGTTGCTCGATCAGCTCACCTCGCGTTATCTTGAGCCCTGGGCCAAACCCACGAGTTGTTTCACCAACGTTCTCGCTTAAGAAGAGTACCGTGCCAATGGTTGGATCTGCTAACATACGTATAATCAAATCGGCGGTGGCGACGGGCCGTAGCTGGGCGTTGGAGCCGTAGCCGTTGCGCTGAGCAAACGAGAGCGCGTCGTCGGGCGAGGGAAAGGCGGCGATCAGCCGTGGCTGGGCAGGCTCGGCGCGCTGCGCTTTCTGCTCTCCGGTGATGCGAAACACATAGTACTGGCTGCGCTGGACACGATCGAGCGTCTGGCGCACGAGCGTCTGCAGGCGCTCCGGGGTTGTGTCGAGCGTTGCCGCAAGCTCATTCAGCGATACATGAGACATATAACCTCTTTTATCGAGCACGATGGGAGATGGGCCTCTGGCTGTCTGTCATGATCCTGAATCATAACAGGCGCAGCCGCTTTGTGCGATGGCGGCTTTTGTGCCTTTGCGGCTGTCTCCGCAGGTAGATCTGGCGTCCCTGGCAGGTGCTATAGGCCACGGCACACCATTTGCAAGATCGTGATCAAGCGATCGACGCTGGCGATGATGCTCACCGAGCGTGTCACACCCTCTGATGCGGAATCAAGGAGCTTGTTCGGGAAACAGCTCATTCCGCATGCTGCCTGCCTGAGCGCCAGCCGATAGGGCTGCGTTATAATAGCCGCCTACGCTAAAGGAGCCATAGATGCGTACTCCACTCATTGCTGGAAACTGGAAGATGTACAAAACAGTTGCCGAGGCGGTTGAGCTGGTCGAGGCGCTGCTGGAGGGCGTTGAGGTCGGCTATGCCGACGATCGGCAGGTCTTGATCTGCCCGCCGTTTACCGTGCTACATCCGATCGCGCCGCTGGTAGCGGAGAGCGCTCTCGCGCTTGGCGGGCAGAATATGTATCCCGCCGATCAGGGCGCGTTTACCGGCGAGATCTCGCCGGTGATGCTGCAGGAGATCGGCTGTACGCATGTGATCCTGGGCCATAGCGAGCGCCGCCAGCTGTTTGGCGAGGACGACGAGCTGATCAGCAAAAAAGTACAGTGCGCGCTCGACCACGCGCTCACGCCGATCCTCTGCATCGGCGAGACGAAGCCGCAGCGCGACGCCGGCCAGGCCGAGACGATCACGCTCGGCCAGTTGCGCGCCGGGCTGGGTGGCCTGGCCGCCGAGCAGGTGCAGCAGATCGTGATCGCCTACGAGCCGGTGTGGGCGATCGGCACCGGCGATACCGCCACGCCCGCCGATGCGCAGGCGATGCACGCGGCGATCCGGGGCGCGCTCGCCAGCCACTATGGCCCGCAGACGGCGGATGCGGTGCGTGTTCTCTACGGCGGCTCGGTCAAGCCCGACAGCATCGACACGCTGATGGCGCAGCCCGACATCGACGGCGCGCTGGTCGGCGGCGCTTCGCTGCAAGCCGAAGGCTTTTTGCGGATCGTCAACTTCCGGTAATACACATCAAGACCTGTATGCGGAATGAAGCGTGCTGCTCCAGCCTGGGTACGAGCGTTCTGTGGAGACGCCCGTCGGCCAACGGCTACCCGCTCCTGCGGCGGGCGTAGGGCTGAGCAGCCGGAAGCAGAAGGTGTATGACGGTCGAGACGCTATTTCAATCAGTCGGCCCGGAGCTCTATATCCTCTTTCAGGCGGTCATCGCGCTGGTGCTGGGCGGCGTGCTCGGCTGGGAGCGCGAGGCGGCGGGGAAGTGGGCCGGGCTGCGCACGCACATGCTGGTCTGTTTGTCGGCGATGCTCTTCGTCAAAGTTGGGCAGCTGCTGATCGACGACTCGCAGCGCACGCTCGATCCGAATACCCTGCGCACCGATCCGGTTCGGATCATCGAGGCGATCGTGGCCGGGATCGCCTTTCTGGGCGCGGGCACGGTCTTTCGCGATCCCGATGCGACCAAGGCGCGCGGCCTGACAACTGCTGCGCTGCTGCTGGTGGTAGCGCCAATCGGCGTGGCGGTGGCGATCGAGCGCTATGTGCTGGCGGTAGGCACGACGCTCTTCGCACTCTTTGTGCTGCGCGTGATGCTCCGGTTTGAAGTTGCGATGGATAGTCCGCGAGATAAAAAGCTTCCTGACGGTTAGGCAGCCCCGAATCTCCGACAAAGGATTGCTTATGGCCCTTCGTTCGCCTCGTGGAAAAGCTTTCGCCGATACGGTTCGCGAATACGTGGATGTTAATCTGCATGTGCTGATTCGGGCTGTGCGGTCCGATGACCTGCCGAAGCTCGAATGGTTCGGCTCGCTGGCGCACTGGCGCGATGTCAACCGCCGCACCTTCAACGATCACCAGGCGGGGCTGCGGCTGATGTTTGTGGCCGATCTCCACGACTTTCCGATCGGCCAGGTGGTGATCGACGTGACATCCCATGAGTATGCATATCTCTACGCGCTGCGGGTGATGGAGCCGTTTCGTGGCCTGGGTGTCGGCACCCAGTTGATCAAAACCGGCGAGCATGTCGCGCGCAGCCACGGATTTCGGCAGCTTCAGCTTGCCGTCGAGAAGAGCAACACCCCGGCGCGACGCCTCTACGAGCGGATCGGCTTTGAGATCTTTACCCAGCGCGTCGATGTGTGGTCGTATATCGATCATCAGGGCCAGACGCATTGGGTCCACGAGGATGTGTACGGCATGCGTAAGCTGCTGCACTCCTGAGATCGGCTATCCACATTTTTCTTCGGTTTATCCACAGCACTACCATCTGTCGTTGTGGATAAACTGGGGATTGTGTGGGAAAAGTTGTGATTAACCTGTTGCTGTCGCAGGCTTACGCCCGTCGAACGCTTGCGCATCCTTAGTATTTACTCAGCTTTGTCTCAACGCTTTCTCAAGTTCGAGCGATAAGATACACATGCGAACCAGGACGGACCGACGATGGGCTGGACACCCCATCCTCCAAGCTACAGCCGCCGCACGATTGGACACCGTGCGGCGGCTGTGGTTTAACTCGCAGATTTTTTGTTACAATATCCTCTAAGGCTCAGCCCAACGACCCGCTTGCTGGTCGGCTTGTCGCCCTCACCGTGTCTGCGATGACTCACGCTGTGGCTGGTCGTTACCGCTAGCCCGCCACACTCGCCGCCTATCCGTGTAGCTCAAGCCTGTCGTGGCTGTTCTTGCCCGTGCCGAGATCAACCTTCAGCAGCGCCCTTGCGCGTGGTGCTGGCCGGGCTGTCCCTCTCATCAGCTCATTGGATCAAAGGAGTTACTCCATATGCGAAAGCGAATCCGCGTCGCCCTCTGCGCGATCCTGTTTAGCCTTGCGACTATCTCGCTGGCGCTGGGCGCTGCGTTCGTCGGCCCGGTCTATGATAGTCCTAACATGGATTACCAGCCGTCGATTATTCGGGTGCAGCCCAGCGGTCAACTGATGATCGTTTTCGAGCGGCAGGTGACACAGTCCAACTACGATCAGTATGTGACCACCTCCAGCGATGGTGGTACGACCTGGACGACGCCCCAGGCGATCCTCAGCAGCGCCAGCAACGAGCGCCACCCCGCGCTGATCCAGCTTGGCCCGTCGTCGCTCGCGCTCTTCTATCTCTCGAATGAGACGGGCGGCTACCGTATCCACCGCGCCACCTCCGCAGATGGTAGCACCTGGACGCCGCAGGGCGCGCTCAATCTCGGCTGGGCCACAGGAGGAGATCTGAACCCGGCAGTGATTCGCGAGGCCGACGGCACGCTGACGATGACCTACCAGCGGAGCGGCGTGAGCTACATCGCGCGCTCGTCCGATGGCGGCGTTACCTGGGACACGCTCAGGACTCAGGTCAGCACGGCTGGCGGCGCGTTGCCGCGCATCGCCAGGCGCGAGAGCGACGGCACCTATCTGGTCACGTATCAGGTCAACCCCGGCACCAACGTTCTGCAAATGTATGCCAAGGTGTCTAACGATCCCTACACCTGGAGCGGCGCTGAGATCCCGTTTTCGATCGACGCGAACAGCCACGACTCGCAGCCGATTGTGCTGGAGGATGGCACGTTTGTCACGTTCTACATTCAGCAGACGGCGAGCGCGCCCTTCAACATCTACTATCGCATCAGCCAGGACGGCATTAACTGGGGGCCGAAGGTGCGCGTGACCAGCGATCGCAAGTACTACAACCTGCAACCGCATCCGCTGCTTCAGGGCACGCCCGGCCACGTTATGCTGGTCTGGTCGCACCAGGAGAGCGCGACGGCCTATCAGGATCATGACATCTGGATCAACACCGACCTGACGCTCTCGCTCAGCACGAGCTTGCTGCCGCTGGTGCAGACCGGCAATTGATCGTCGGCGGTTATTGCAATCATTAGCAAGCCGGAGTAGGCGGCGGGATTCAGACGAATCCTGCCGCTCGTCTTTTGGTCGCGGCGCTGGCTCCGAGGCAGCAGCCTTGCTATAATCCGCCGCATGATTCAGCTTGAAGATCTGCTTGCGACAACTGGCGGTGTGCTGAGCGGCTTGCCGACCGCGCGGGAGTTTGCCGATTTTTGCTACGACTCGCGCCTGGCTGCGTCGGGCCAGCTTTTTCTGGCGGTCAAGACCGAGCGCCGCGACGGCCATGCCTTTATCGCGGATGCCGTGCGCGGCGGCTGTACCGGCGTGCTCTGCGAGCGTCCGCCCGCCGACTGTTCCGGCGTCACGGTGATCGTCGTGGATGATGTGCGGCTGGCGATCCAGCAGTGGGCCAGCGCAATGCTCCGGCGCTATCACCCGACGACCATCGGCGTGACGGGCAGCGTCGGCAAGACCAGCACCAGGCGCGCAATCGCCACGCTGCTGGCGGGACTCGCCCCAACGTTTGCGTCGCGCCGATCGTTTAACTCGCTGTTTGGCCTGCCGATCGCGCTGGGCCGCCTGGAGCCGCATCATCGCTTCGCGGTGCTGGAGATGGGCCTCGACCGATTCGGCGAGATGCGGCGGCTGACTGAGCTATTCCCGCCCCGGTTCGCGGTGGTGACGAACGTCGCGCCGACGCATCTGCACTATCTGCGCGATGAGGAGCATATCGCGGCGGAAAAAGCGGCGCTGGTCAGGGCGCTGCCGCCCGACGGCACTGCGATCTTGAACGCCGACGATCCGCGCGTGGCGGCGATGGCGGACCAGCATCCAGCGGGCGCGGCGGGCCGTGTTGTCCGCTACGGTCTTGCCGCGTCTGCATCCCACGCCGACCATATCGATCTGCTGGCGACGAACATCGATGTCTCGCTGGATGGCACGCGCTTCGATCTGCTGGTCGACGGCGATCGCTACGCTGCATCGTTGCCGCTGGTTGGGCGGCATCATGTCTATACCGCGCTGGCCGCGCTGGCTCTGGCGCGTGAGTGTGGCCTGGCGCTCAGCGCGGCGATCGAGCGGCTCAGGCTGATCGAGCGGCAGGCGGGGCGGCTTAATCCGCTGCCGGGCTACAACGGCTGCACGCTGCTCGACGATACCTACAACGCATCGCCCGCCTCGATGCACGCGGCGCTGGAAACCCTGGCCGCGCTCGCGCCACGCGGCACGCGCCGACGCATCGCGGTGCTGGGCGATATGCTGGAGCTGGGCGATGCCGCCGTAGCGCTGCACCAGGAGGTTGGTACACACGCGGTGCAGGTTGCCGATGTGGTGATCGCCAAAGGCGACCTCGCGGCCAATATGGTCGTGCAGGCGCTCGAAAACGGCGGCGATGCCACGCCTGAGATGATTGTCACCCATGCGGCGGCGGACGCGATCGAAGCCGTGCGGCAGCGGGTGCAGTTCGGCGACATCGTGCTGGTCAAAGGCTCAGCCGAAGCGCGCATGGAGGCGGTCGTCGCGGGCCTGATCGCGCCGCGCGTTGATACGGCGGCGCTGGTGCGGCAGGAGCGCTCGTTCGACCATCTGCGCATCGCGTCGCCCGACCGCCCGACATGGCTGGAGATCGATCTGGATGCGATTGCCGACAACACCCGGCGCATCCAGGCGATCGTCGGGCCACACGTGCGGCTGATGACGACGCTCAAGGCGGATGCCTACGGTCACGGCGCGGTGCGCGTGGCGCGTACCGTCGTGCAGCAGGGCGTCTTTGCGCTGGCCGTCGCGACGCTGGGCGAGGCGGTTGTGCTGCGTGAGGCGGCGATCACCGCGCCGATCTTGATTCTGGGCTACACGCCGCCCTGGCAGGTGCGCGAGGCGCTGCGCCACGGTGTGCGCCTGACGGTGTTCGATACCGATGTGGCGCGCGAGATCAGCGCGGCGGCGCAGGAGCTACAGGTTCCGGCGATCGTTCATGTCAAGGTCGATACCGGCATGGCGCGGCTGGGCTTGCAGCCGCCGGAGGTGCTGCCGTTCCTGCACTATCTGCGCGAGCTGCCAGGCATCACCGTCGAGGGACTGTTTACGCACTTCGCCACCGCCGACAGCGCCGACGAGCGCTTTGCCCGCGAGCAGCTTCGGCGCTTCGATGCGATGCTGCGGACGATCGAGGCGGAGAGCCTGCGACCGCCGCTGGTTCATGCCGCCAACAGCGCCGCGATTCTGCGCTTTCCTGCCGCGCACTACGATCTGGTGCGGCCTGGGCTGGCGCTCTACGGACTCTCGCCCTCGGCTGAGACGCCGATATCGTCTGGCTTTCGGCCCGCGCTGAGCTTCAAGACTGAGATCGCGCAGGTGAAGACGCTCCCGCCCGGATCGCCCGTCTCGTATGGCGGCGCGTTCGTAACCCAGCGTGTATCGCGCATCGCGACGATCCCGGTGGGCTATGCCGATGGCTTTCGGCGCTCGCCAAGCTGGCGCTGCGTTTTGCTCCACGGCCAGCGCGTCCCGGTGGTTGGGCGCGTGGCGATGGATTATGCCATGCTTGACGTAACGGACGTTCCCGGCGTGTGCAGCGGCGATGAGGTGGTGCTGATCGGGCGGCAGGGCGCGGAATGTATCAGCGTCGAGGAGGTAGCCGATTGGCTTGGCACGATCAACTACGAGGTGATCGCGACGATCCTGCCGCGCGTGCCCAGGATGGTGTAGGATGTGTTGTGAGGGAGCTATTCATTGCTGCCTTGGGTACGCCACCGATGGATCATAAAGAGTCGTGATGGATTAGGTTTTGGGCCGTCTCACCGACACGAGCCGTTCTCGACCAGCGCGCAGCGGTTGAAGAGCAGTTGTCCGATCTTCTCTCCGGCCTGGCCCGGCACCGCCAGTTGATTGCGCAGCATGCCATCCCAAACCAGCCCGCGCCGCAGCTCCTTGTTGGTCACGGTCCACTGCGCGATCAGCCCCACGTTCCACACGATCAGCAGCACACCCAGCGCAGCCCACACGCCGCGCGGCATCTGGACGCGATCGAGCAGCAGCGCGACGCCCAGCACAAACAGCGGCGTCGCCTCGATCAGCCGTCGGAAGCCGAACGCGCTGCTGAGATGCCAGGTCGTGCCGAAGCTGCCGTTGACCCACACCTGCGCGAAGAAGGCCACCAGGCAGACGATCGCCAGCCAGCGGTCACGGCGGAAGAGCAGCAGCAGACCGCCCAGCCCGACAGCCCACACCGGCGCCCACAGAAACGCGCCGTGGGCGAACCAGCGGCCTGTCACCGGGCTAGGCCGCGCATCGACCAGCGTATCCCAGAAGTGGGCGCTGCCGAGCAGCCCATGCGCGTACGGGTCGCTCGTCTCGTGCTTCAGCTTTTCGAGCACAATCTGCGAGGGTCCGAGACGCCCGTTCAGGCTAAGGTAGGTGATAAGCTGCGGCGTGAGCGTCAGCGCAAAGACGAGCAAAAAGAGGCTGTGCTGCACCAGGTTGCGCCGTACCGACGCCCAGCGGCCAGCGCGTAGATCCCGCCAGTAGTGTGTCAGCGCTTCGAGCGCGGGCAGCAGCAGGAACAGCCCAAGCTGCTCGCGGGTCAGCACCATTAG
>DASUTC010000222.1 GCA_036374795.1 Herpetosiphonaceae bacterium | reverse complement strand
GCGCAGGCGCTCGGCGGGCGCGGCGGGGTCGAGCGGGACGTAGTAGCCGCCCGCGCTGAGAATGGCGAGCACGGCCACGACGAGATCGAGCGAGCGGTCGAGACAGAGCGCAACGGGCACGTCGGGGCCGACGCCGCGCTGTTGCAGGTGATGCGCAAGTTGGTGAGCGCGCGCCGCAAGCTGCGCGTAGGTCAGGGCATGGCCCGCGTAGCTCAGCGCAATGGCGTCGGGGGTGCGGGCAGCCTGGGCGGCGAAGCGCTGGTGGAGGCAGGCGGTCTGCGGGAAGGCGGCGCGGGCCTGGCCCAGGCTGAGCAGATGCACGCGCTCGGCGTCTGGGAGCAGCGGCAGGTCATCGAGGCGGGCCGTGGGCTGGGCGAGAATCCCGGCCAGCACCGTCTGCCAGTGTCCCACCATCCGCGCGATCGTCGCGCTGTCGAACAGGTCGCTATTGTACTCGAACGCGCCGTACAGCCGATCCGCAGCCTCCCAGGCGAAGAGCAGCAGGTCGAACTTGGCGGTGCCGCTATCGACCTGCTGCGGACGGAGCAGCAGCCCCGGCAGCTCCAGAACGGGGATCGGCGCATTTTGCAGCACAAACGCCACCTGGAACAGCGGCGTGTGGCTGAGATCGCGCTCGGCCTGAAGCTCCTCGACCAGCTTCTCGAACGGCAGATCTTGATGCGCGTAGGCGTCAAGCGCGACTTCTCGCACCCGCTGGAGCAGCTCGCGGAAGCTCGGATTGCCCGCCAGGTCGGTGCGCAGCACCAGCATGTTGACAAAGAAGCCGATCAGCGGCTCGACCTCGGCGCGCGTGCGGTTGGCGACGGGCGAGCCGACCGCGAGATCGTGCTGTCCCGTGTAGCGATAGAGCATCGTCTGGAACGCGGCCAGCAGCGTCATGAACAGCGTCACGCCTTCGCGCTCGCTCAGCGCCTTGAGCGCGCCGGTCTGCTCCTGCGACAGCTCGAATGTTTGGCGCGCGCCGCGATAGCTCTGCACCGCCGGGCGCGGGCGGTCGGCTGGCAGCTCAAGGACCGGCAGATCGGCGAGCTGGCGCTTCCAGTAGCCAAGCTGCTGATCGAGGACCTTACCCTGCAACCACTGCCGCTGCCAGATCGCAAAATCGGCATACTGGATCGGCAGCGGGGTGCCCACTGGGCCCAGGGCAGGATCGGCACCGCTGATCGACGCGGCATACAGCGCGGCCAGCTCACGAATCAGCACGCCCGTCGACCAGCCATCGGCGATGATGTGATGCAGCACCAGCAGCAACACGTATTCTTGCTGGTCCAGTTGCAGCACGGCGGCCTGAAGCAGCGGGCCGCGCGCAAGATCGAAGCGATAGAGCGCCTGCTCGGTTGCCCGCCGCTGAACCTCGGCCTCGCGCTCTGCTTCGGTCAGCCGGGTACCCTCTGAGTGCAGATCGATCAGCGGCACGTCCAGCTCCAGCGCGGGCGCGATCACCTGGATCGGACGACCGTTGATCGCGGCGAACGTGGTACGCAGCGCCTCGTGCCGCGCGACGATCGCGTTGAGGCTGTGGGCCAGCGCCGCCACGTCGAGCGCGCCGCTCATACGCACGACCAGCGGAATGTTGTACGCGGGATTGCCGGGCGCGAGCTGATCGAGGAGCCAGAGGCGCTGCTGCGCAAACGACAGCGGCAGCTCGGCGGGCCGTTCGATCTCCGTCAGCGCTGGCGTTTGCGCGGCGGTGATCCCTTCTTCCTCAAGTAGGTAGTGGAGTAACGCGCGTTTTTCCGGAGACAGCCCTGATAGTCCCAAACGATTCTTCGCCATTACACGTCCTCTCGTGTTGCTTGCTTCGTGTGCAGGAGTTCGCGCGCCTGTGTTTCGGACATACTGGATAGCCGCTGGAAGACCCGCGCGATCTTCTCGGCCTGGCCGGGAGCCGCCTCGTGCGCGATCAGCGCCTGGGCCACGCCCGCGACCGTGCTGGCCTCGAAGAGGCTGCGCAGCGGCAGATCGATCTGGAACGTTTCACGCAGCCGCGCCCCGATCTGCGTGATCAGCAGCGAGTGACCGCCCAGCGCGAAAAAGTTGTCGTGGACGCCGACCTGCTCGATACCGAGCACGTCCTGCCAGATCCCGGCGACCATTTCTTCGACCGCGCTTCTCGGCGCGACGTAGCGGTTCTGAAGCTGTGGCCGGGCATACAGCATATAGCCATCGCCGCGTGTGTCTTCGGCGGCCCGTCGCGGCTCAAGCTTGATCCAGCGCTCGATGCGCGTCTCAAGATCGCCGGTCGAGACGATCATCTGGGTGAGGCCGCGCTGCGCCAGGAGCCTGCTCAGCGCGTCGGTTCCTTCCGCAGGCGCGATCGTCAGGTCGCTGGCGCTCGATACGATCTGCTGCCCGGACCCGCCATCGAAGCGCCAGGCATCCCAGTTAACGCTGATCCAGGGAGCGCTCCCGGCACGACTCTGCTGCTGTGCAAACGCATCCATATACAGGTTCGCCGAGGCGTAGGCCGCGAAGCCCAGGCCGCCTAAAATCGCCGCGAGCGAGGATTGCAGCAGACAGAAGTCGAGATCGATCCCGCGCAGCACGTTGCTCAGGACAGAGACGCCGCGCGCCTTTGCGTGGAAGTGAGCCTCACACACAGCGCGATCGCTCTCCTGAATCGGACGATAGACTTCTTCGCCGACCGGCCCCGCCGCGTGGATCACGCCATGCAGCGCGCCAAAGCGGGCAAGCGTCGCGTCGATCGCGGCCTGCATCTGCGCTTGATCGCCGACATCCGCGCGCAGCGTCAGGACTTCTGCGCCCAGCGCTTCGAGCGCCCGGATCTGCTCGATCTTGCGCCCGATCGCGTCGTGCGCTGTGTGGTGCTCCGGCGGCGCTGTGCGGCCAATCAGCACCAGCTTCGCCTTGACGGCGCGGGCCAGATAGTCAGCCAGCGTCAGGCCGATCTTTCCCAGACCGCCGGTGATCAGATAGACGCCGCCCTGCCGTAGTCGCGGGACGCTGGCGACGGGCCGCAGACGAGTCTGCTCGAATGCCTGCACATAGCGCTGCTGTCCGCGATACGCGACTGTCGGATCGTCGGTCTGCCCCGTTAGCTCGCCGAGCAGTTGGTCGATCAGATGCGCCGCCTGCCAGGTTCCAGGCTCCGGCAGCGCAATATCGATGCTGCGGCAGGCGATGTGCAGATATTCCTGCGGAATCACTTTGCACGGGCCGAGCACGGTCGCTTTCTCCGGCGCAAGCTGCTCTGTGCCGGTTACGTCGTGCAGGCTGTTGGCGATAACGCTGATGCGCAGCGCTTCGTGAAGCTGATGCTGGTCCAGCGCCTGGGCCAGAAAGAGCACGCTATAGCAGCCGCGCTCCTGCGCTGCGTCGAAGGCAAGCTCCTCGTCGTCGGGTGTGATGCTCCAAAGATGCACGATCTGCGCTGGGATCCGGTCGCGCTGCTCAAGCTCGGCGCAGAGCGCGGCGTAATCTTCGAGGCGGCGCGGGTTGAAGGTGTACGCCCGATCGGAGCGCCTGGTAAGCTCGGTGCCCAGGTACACGCTGATAACTTCGTGCCCCTGCTGCTCCAGCCGCGCCGCCAGTTGCGCGCCGATGCCCGTGGGATCGCACAGCAGCAGCCAGCGCGACGGCTGATCTGGATGATGCTCCGGCTCGCTCGGCGGCAGCGAGCGCTTCCAGAATGGGAGATAGAACCAGTCGGCGATGTCGGGCCGCTTGCGGAGCAGCGGTACCTGCTCGTGCGCGGCTCGTCTGGGCGCTGCGACCCAGAAGGACTGATGCTCAAAGGGATAGGTCGGCAGTGGGACGCGCCGCCGCCGCTGCTGACGGTAGAGCCTCGGCCAGTCGATCTGCCGCCCGGCCAGCCAGAGCTTGCCGACGGCCTCAAGCAGAACCGCGAGATCTGCGCGCTGGTCGTGCGGGTGGCGCAGCGAGACGATCGGCAGAGGATGCGTCGCCTGCTCAAGCTGCTGCCGGACAAGCGTGCTCAGGGTGTGGCCCGGCCCGACCTCCAGCCAGATCCGCTCCGGCGCTGTGCCCGCCGCTCCCAGCAAGACGCGAACACCGTCGGCAAAGCGTACGGTCTGCCGTAGATGTCGTGCCCAGTAGTCGGGATCGGTCGCCTCGGCAGCCGTGATCCAGTCGCCGGTCAGATTCGAGAGAAACGGCACGCTCGGCGCGCTCAAGCCGACTCGCCGCACCTGCTCGGCGAACGCGCCGATGATTGGCTCGATCAGCCGCGAGTGAAACGCATGCGACGTATGCAGCCGCCGACAGGCGATCCCCTGGCGCGTCAGGCGATCCTGAAGGGCGGCGACCGCCTCGGTTTCGCCCGCGACAACACACAGCGCTGGCCCGTTGACCGCTGCCAGGTCAAGCTGCGATCCCAGCAGAGGCAGCACCTCCACCTCGGCCAGCGGAACCGCCAGCATCGCCCCTGGCGGCAAGCTCTGCATCAAGCGTCCACGAGCCGCGACCAGCGCCAGCGCATCCTCAAGCGAGAAGACGCCCGCGAGGGTAGCCGCGACATACTCGCCAATGCTGTGGCCGATCATCGCGGCGGGCCGCACGCCCCAGGATTGCCACAGCCGCGCCAGCGCGTACTCGATCGCAAAGAGCGCGGGCTGCGCCAGCGCCGTCTGATCGATCTGCCGCGTGGTCGCGTCGATCTGCGAGGCGGGCGGGTAAAGCACATCACGCAGATCGCGGGTACCCTCTGGGTGCAGGTGGGGCAGCAGCAGGTCGGCGCAGCGATCGATCTGCTGGCGAAAAACCGGCTCCTGCTCGTACAGCTCGCGGCCCATGTTGACGTACTGCGCGCCCTGCCCTGGAAACATAAACACGATCGACCGATCGTGGAGCGTCTGCATCTCGGTCAGGATGCGATCGGAATCGTCGCTTGCTAGCGCGGCAATCGCATCGGCC